>NZ_JBSFUB010000002.1:0-191508 GCF_053591575.1 Streptomyces altiplanensis
CCGACCGCGGCACGGCACCGCAGCCGCTTGGCGAGCAGCGAGCCGATGCCCATCGCGAAGACCATCACCGAGAGCACGACGGACGCCTGGGTGACCGGGTTCCTCGCCGGCCTGCTCGCCTCCACGCCCGCGGAGCTCATCACCGCGCTCCGGTCCGCGCCGGGCGACTCCGTGGAGCTCCGGCTGCGCGAGCTGCGCGCCCGGCTGGAGACGGACGAACAGGACGCCGCCGCCGAGGTGCTGCACGCCCTGGAGCTCCGGCACCCGGACGACTGGCGGGTCGTCTGGTACCGGGGCATCGCCTCCCTGGTCTCGGGGGACAACGAGAACGCCGCACTGTCCTTCGACGCGGTCTACGACGCGTTCCCCGGCGAGGTCGCGCCGAAGCTCGCCCTCGCCGTCTGCGCCGAGCTCCTCGGCCAGCTGGACAACGCCACCGAGTACTACCGTCTCGTCTGGGTGACCGACCCGGGTTACGTGAGCGCCGCTTTCGGACTCGCCCGCGTCCAGCTCGCGGCGGGCGACCGGCCCGGCGCCGTCCATACGCTGGAGTCCGTGTCCGAGGTGTCGATCCACTACACGGCGGCGCGCGTGGCGGCCGTGCGGGCGCGCCTTCGCCGGCGCGCCGCGCAGGACCCGCTGATCGACGACCTGACGGCCGCCGCCGCCCAGGTGGAGGCCCTGCGGGACTTCGGACTCGACGCCGTACGCCGGGAGCAGCTGTCCACCGAGGTGCTGGGCACCGCCCTGGACTGGGTACTCTCCGGTGGGCGCGGGGCCGGCCCCGCGCAGACCGCGCTGCTCGGCAGCCAACTGGACGAGCGCGGCCTGCGCTTCGGTCTGGAACGCTCGTACCGGGTACTTGCCCGGCTCGCCCAGCGCGGCGAGGAGAGGATCGACCTGGTGGAACGGGCCAACCGTTTCCGCCCCCGGACCTGGGTGTGAAAGATGTCGCAGATGCGCCAGCTGCCTGCTGAGCCGACCTGTCCCGGCTGCCACGAGCCGCTGGAGCCGGGCGACTTGTACTGCGGGGCGTGCGGGTACGACCTGTCGGCCCCGCCGCAGGGGTCGCCGGAGCCGCCCGGCCCCGCCGCGGCGGACCGTACGGGGCCGGGCGCGGACCTGCCCCCGGTCGGCGCCCGGCACGACGAGCCGGGGAGCGACGATTTCACGCTCGCGGCGCCCGCGCCCGCGCCCGCGTCGGCACCGCCACCCGCACCATCCGCCGACCCCCGCTCCGCCGCGCCCGAGCCCGCGCCGCCGGCCGGCCCGCCCGCCAAGGTGTGCGTCGCCTGCCGCGCCGGCCGGATCGACGCGGACGGCTACTGCGAGAACTGCGGCCACGCACAGCCGCGCGAGCGCGACCACATGGAGCAGGAGCTGGACGCGGTCGCCGCGGTCAGCGACCGCGGGCTGCGCCACCACCGCAACGAGGACGCGTTCGCGGTCTCGGCGGCGGCCCTGCCCGACGGTTCGCCCGCCGTCGTCGCGATCGTCTGCGACGGCGTGTCCTCGGCGACCCGGCCCGACGAGGCGTCGGCGGCCGCCGCGAGCGCCGCCAACGAGGCCCTCCTGGAGTCACTGCCGCGCGGCACGCACCCGCAGCAGGCCATGCACGAGGCGATCGTCGCGGCGGCCGAGTCGGTCAACTCCCTGGCCGGCGACTCCGCTCACACCGTGGAGCACGACCCGGGCCGTCACACGAACGCACCCGCCTGCACCCTGGTCGGCGCGATCGTGGCGAGCGGTCTGCTCGTCGTCGGCTGGGTCGGCGACAGCCGCGTCTACTGGGTGCCCGACGACCGCACCGCGCCGCCCGCCCGGCTCACCGAGGACGACTCGTGGGCGGCCCAGATGGTGGCCGCGGGCCTGATGAACGAGGCGGAGGCGTACGCCGACGAGCGCGCCCACGCCATCACGGGCTGGCTCGGCGCCGACGCGTACGAACTGGAGCCGCACACCGCGTCGTTCAAGCCGGACCGGCCGGGTGTGGTGGTGGTGTGCACCGACGGCCTGTGGAACTACGCGGAAGCGGCGCAGGAGATGGCGCAGGCCGCACCGGCCGATGCCGCCGCCCGGCCGCTGCACTGCGCCCAGGTGCTGGTGGGGCACGCGCTCGACGGCGGGGGCCACGACAACGTAACAGTGGCCGTACTGCCGTTCGCCACGCCGGAGCAAGGGGCAGGATCGGCCTACGGCACGGCGTAGGACCCCTGTATTCCGACCGCACACGTCACGCTTTCCACGCCTTCACCGCCTTCACCGCCTCCACCGTCCGCTTCGTGGAGTCGAGTCCCGAGGAGCCGATTGACCATGGCCAACTTCTCCAAGTCGAACGTGCCCCAGTTCTCCGTCGACGTGTACCAGAACGAGTACCTGCCGGAGGGCGGCCGCGAGGTCAACGCGATCGTCACCGTGACCTCCACCGGGGGCGGCACGAGCGGCGGCGCGCCCCTGGCGGGGACCGGCGCCCCACCCGCGCGCATACCGGGGCAGGGGCCGAGCGCCGCCGTCGTGATCATGGTCGACTGTTCGGGCTCGATGGAGTACCCGCCGGCCAAGATGCGCAACGCGCGCGAGGCCACGGCAGCCGCCGTCGACACCTTGCGCGACGGCGTCGCCTTCGCGGTGGTCGGCGGCACGCACTTCGCCAAGGAGGTCTACCCGGGCAACGGCCGCCTCGCGACCGCGAGCGAGCTGACCAGGGCCCAGGCCAAGGAGGCCCTGTACGGGCTGAGCGCCGGCGGCGGCACGGCGATCGGCACCTGGCTGCGGCTGGCCGACCGGCTGCTCGGCACGGCCGAAGTCCCCATCAGACACGGCATCCTGCTGACCGACGGGCGCAACGAGCACGAGTCCCCCAAGGACCTGCAGGCCGCGCTCGAAGCCTGTGCGGGCCGCTTCACCTGCGACGCGCGTGGCGTCGGTACGGACTGGGAGGTGAAGGAGGTCACCGGCATCGCCTCGGCACTGCTCGGCACGGCCGACATCGTCGCCGACCCCGGCGGCCTGGCGGCGGACTTCACGCGGATGATGGAGAACGCGATGGGCAAGGAGGTCGCGGACGTGGCGCTGCGGCTGTGGACGCCCGTCGGCACGGAGATCAGGTTCGTCAAGCAGGTGGCACCCGCCGTCGAGGACCTGACCGGCCGGCGCACCGGGGCGGGCCCGCGCGCCGGGGACTACCCGACGGGCTCCTGGGGCGACGAGTCCCGCGACTACCACGTGTGCGTACAGGTGCCGGAGGCCGGCATCGGCCGGGAGATGCTGGCGGCCCGCGTCTCCCTCGTCCTCCCCGACCCGTCGGGCGGTACGCCGCACACGCTCTCCCAGGGGCTCGTACGGGCGGTGTGGACGGACGACATGGTGGCGTCCACCTCCATCAACCCGCAGGTGGCGCACTACACGGGGCAGGCCGAACTGGCACAAGTCATCCAACAGGGGCTGGATGCTCGCAAGTCCGGCAATTTCGACGGGGCGACCGCGAAACTCGGCCGCGCGGTCCAACTGGCCGCCGCTTCGGGCAACGCGGACACCGCAAAACTGCTTTCGAAGGTGGTGGACGTCGTCGACGCGGCGACGGGTACTGTGCGACTCAAAGCGAAGGTCGCAGAGGCGGACGAGATGACCCTCGAAACGCGCTCGACCAAGACAGTTCGCGTCAAGAAGTAACCAAACAGCTGCGTGAAGTAACGATTTACGGCCTTCGGGCCGAACGAGAGAGGGGGAAGCGCCGACATGCCGACCTGCCCGAACGGACACCAGTCGGGTTCCGACGACTGGTGCGAGGTCTGCGGCCACCGCATGGCCGGCGCCGTGCCGCCGCCCCCTCCGCCCCCGCCGCCCGCTCCCGGTTACGGATACCCGCAGGGCCCCGGTCCCGGTCCCGCGGGCCCCGGCCCCGGCCCCGGCCCCGGCCCCGGTTCGGGGTACGGCTTCCCGCCGCCGGGTCCGGACGCCACCGCCCAGGCGGAGCTCTGCCCGCAGTGCCGCACCCCGCGCGAGGCCATGGCCCCGTTCTGCGAGGAGTGCCGCTGGAACTTCCTGACGAACACGGCGACCTCGTACACGCCGGTCGCCCCGCAGAACTCCGGCCGTGGTCCCGGTCCGGGCCCCGGCCCCGCTCCCGGTCCGGGCTCCGGCCTCAACCTGCCGCCCGGGTTCCAGGCGCAGACGCAGCGGCCCCCGCAGGCCCCTGATCCGTACGAGTACCAGAGCTCACGGCCGTCGCAGGTGAACCGGCCCGCCGAGCCGCTGGCACCCGAGCAGTCCGGGCGCCAGGCCCCGCCGCAGCCCTTCCCGCCGCAGGCACCCTTCCAGCCGCAGGCACCCTTCCAGCCGCAGCAGCAGCCGGGCCCGCCGCCGCCCCCGCCGTTCCAGCAGCCGCCGCCCGCGCCCCCGCGGCGGGACAACAACGGGGACGACGACTGGACACTGCCCCCGCCGTCGCAGCAGCAACAGCAGCCGCAGGCACCCCAGCAGCAGCCCCAGCAGCAGTACCAGGCATCCGCGCCCGCCGGCTGGACGGCGACCGTGGGGCCCGACCGCGAGTACTTCATGGCGATGATGCAGCGCAGCGGCCCCGACGCGGCGGGCCTCAACCTGCCGGCGTACTCGCCCGAACAGCGCCGCCCGCTCACCGGCAACCAGGTCACCATCGGCCGCCGCCGCCACAGCACGGGCGAGGCCCCCGACATCGACCTGTCCGTACCGCCGGAGGACCCGGGCGTATCGCACCAGCACGCGGTCCTGGTCCAGCAGCCCGACGGCTCCTGGGCCGTGGTCGACCAGAACTCGACCAACGGCACCACGGTGAACGGCGCCGAGGACCCGATCCAGCCCTACGTCCCGGTCCCGCTCCAGGACGGCGACCGCGTCCACGTGGGCGCCTGGACGACGATCACGGTCCGCCGGGACTGAGCGGCTCCGGGGCCGGGGCCTCCGTGCCCCGGTCGCGGGCTCCGGTCAGCCCCCGGCCGCCGCCAGCGGCCACGCGTACGGCCCCCGCGGGTCGTCCAGCCACGCCCACGCGCCGTGCTCGGTGACCGTGACGCCGAAGCGCTCGCGCCGGGGCCGCTTCTCGCGGTGCCACAGCGTGAGCGCGTCGTGCGGGTCCAGGCTGCCCGCGGTGAGGGCGAGCAGGAACCGGAACAGATCGTTCTCCAGCGCGCGGCGCGGCAGGCCCCCCAGGTTCCGGGGCGAGGGCCCCGCCGGGCCGCCGCGCAGCGGGACGAAGTACGCGGGGGTGTGCAGGAAGCGCCCCTCCGCGTGCGAGGCGTCCCGGACGTCCAGCGCGATGAGGCCGGTGGCCAGCGGCGCCAGGATCCGCGCCCCGGGCCGGCACTGGGCGAGCCAGGCACGCGGTACGGACGGCAGGGCGCAGGTCGCGATGATCCGGTCGAAGGGAGCGCGGGACGGGCAGCCGCGCGCCCCGTCGCCGGTGATCACCGCCGGGTGGTACCCGGCCGCGTCCAGGTGCCTGCGCGCCGACTCCGTGATCTCCGGGTCGAGGTCGACCGTGGTCACCAGGCCGTCGCCGAGGCGGTGCGCGAGCAGGGCCGCGTTGTAGCCGGTGCCCGTGCCGATCTCCAGTACGGCGTCCCCGTCCCGTACCTCCAGCTCCTCCAGCATCCCCGCCATCAGCGACGGCTGGCTGCTGGAGGAGACCAGCTCGCCGTTGCGTATGCGGGTGGCCAGCGGGGTGTCCTCGTAGACGCCGTGGAGCCAGCGCGCCCGCCGTGCCGGATCGGGGTCCTCGCCCCACAGCCGCCGGTAGCCCGCCGCCCCGCCCGCGAAGTAGTACGGCACGAAGAGGTGGCGCGGGACCTCGGCGAAGGCCGCGCGCCAGGCCGGGTCGTCCAGGGCCCCGGCCGCCGTCATCTCCCGCACCAGTGCCGCGCGGGCCCCGGCGTACACATCCGCGTCTGCGCCCATACGCCCACTGTCCCGCGGCGCGCGCCCGGAGGCGAGTGGCCCGGGCCCCGGGCGGGCGGTGGTCCTGGGCCCCGGGTCCTCGGCCGCCCGGTCTGAGACGATGGACGGGTGAACGAGATTCCGCGCGGCACGCTTCAGGAGCAGACTTTTTACGAACAGGTCGGCGGCGAGGAGACTTTCCGGCGCCTGGTCCACCGCTTCTACCAGGGGGTCGCGGAAGACCCCCTGCTGAAGCCGATGTACCCGGAGGAGGACCTGGGCCCCGCCGAGGAGCGGCTCGCGCTCTTCCTGATGCAGTACTGGGGCGGCCCCCGCACGTACAGCGACGAGCGCGGCCACCCGCGCCTGCGGATGCGGCACGCGCCGTTCACCGTCGACAAGGCCGCGCACGACGCCTGGCTGAAGCACATGCGGGTGGCCGTCGACGAGCTGGGGCTGTCCGAGGAGCACGAGCGGCAGCTGTGGAACTACCTGACGTACGCCGCCGCCTCGATGCTGAACACCCCCGGCTGACCCGCACATTGCGGTGACCGGCGCCCGGAATCCGGTCACGATCGTGTCAAGTCCACCGTGCAAGCGGTTTCCCCCACCACCCGACTCTGACAGCATCCCCCACAGGCCAGCGGGGCGCGAGGCACCCCGGCGCGGCGAGTTCGAGTGCGGGTCCGGGTCCGGGTTCGGGGGGAACGGGTGGCGGGGTTCATATTTCTGCGCGTGCGCGCGCATCGGCTGCTGCTCGCCGCCGCACTGCTCTGCGTCCTCCTGACCACGGCCGTGCTCGCGACCCTCGCCGCCTTCTCCGCCTCCATCGGTGACGCCGGGCTCCGCCACTCCCTGCGGGTCAGGAACGCCGCGTCGGCAGCGCTGCTGATCAAGGCCGACTCGCTGACCGGGCGGACCGGGGCGGCCGGCGGGGCGGCGGACGAAGCCGCGCTGGCCGGGGCGCGCGAGGCGTTCGACGGGCTGCCGGTGGAACTGCGCAGGCTCGCCCGCTCCGGACCGTACGCCCTGCCCGCCGCCCTCCGGCCGTCCGGCGCGGGCGCGGACGACCCCGACCTCACGCACCTCGCCGCCCTCGACCGCTCGCGGGTACGGCTGACGGCGGGCGCCTGGCCCCGGGAACAGCCGGGACCCGTCCACGACGTGGCGCTGCCCGAAGCGGTCGCCGAGGAGCTGAGGGTGCGGCCGGGCGGGAAGGTGTTCCCGCTCACCGACCGGCTCGGCGGCCCGGCCCTCAAGGTCCGCGTCACCGGTCTCTACCGGCCCGTCGACCGGACCGATCCGTACTGGCAGCTGGACGAGCAGGGCGGCCGGGGCGTCAGCAAGCTCGCCTTCACGACATACGGCCCGCTGCTCGCCGGCTCCGCGCTCATGGACTCGGGCCGGGTCAGCGCGGGCCAGACCGGCTGGCTGGCGACCGCCGACTTCCGTACCGTCACCACCGACCGGATCGGTCCGCTGCGCGAGGCCGCGAAGGGCGGCCTGGCGCACCTCGGCGCGCGGGAGCCGCTCAAGGGCAAGGTCTCCGTCCGTACCGCGCTGCCCGAGGTGCTCGACCGGTCGGAGCGCTCGCTCCTGGTATCGCGTTCGACGCTGCTGATCGTCTCGCTCCAGCTGGTGTTGCTCGCCGGTTACGCGCTCCTGCTCGTCGCCCGCCTGCTCAGCGCCGAACGGACCGGCGAGACCGCCCTGTTGCGGGCCCGCGGCGGCTCCCGGCGGCGCGTCACCGTGCTCGCCGCCGTCGAGGCCGTGCTGCTGGCCGTGCCCGCCGGGCTGTGCGCGCCGCTGCTCGCGGGGCCGCTGACCCGGCTGATCGCGGGCCAGGGGCCGCTGTCCCGGATCGGGCTGCGCCTGGACACCGCCCTGACCGGGCAGGTCTGGCTGGTCGGCGCGGCGGTGGCGGCCGGCTGCGCCGCGGCCGTGGTGGCCCCGGCGCTGGGCGCGGGCGGCGGGGAAAGCGGCCGTGCCCGTGCGCTGCCCGGCCCGTTGCGGGCGGGCGCGGACCTCGGCCTCGTGGTGATCGCCGGTGTCGCGTACTGGCAGCTCGACCGGCAGACCTCGGGCAGCGGCGCCCTCAGCGGCGACCGCGAGGGCCGGCTCGGCATCGATCCGCTGCTGGTCGCGGCCCCCGCGCTGGCGCTGCTGGCCGGCACGCTGCTCACCCTGCGGCTGCTGCCGCCCGTCGCCCGCCTCGCCGAGCGCCGCGCCGCCCGGGGCAGGGGCCTGTCCGTCGCGCTGGCGGGCTGGCAGCTCGGCCGCCGTCCGATGCGCGGCGCGGGCCCGGTGCTGCTGCTCGTGCTGGCCGTGGCGACGGGCATGCTGGCGATCGGCCAGGGGGCGACCTGGGACCGTTCGCAGGGCGACCAGGCGGACTTCCGAGCGGGTGCGCCGGTACGCGTACTGGGCAGCCGCACCGCGCAGTTGGGGCAGGGCGGGGTGTACGACGGGATGCCGGGCGTGCGCTCGGCGGCGCCCGCCACCCGTACCGGCCTGGAGCTGTCCGACGGCCGCTCCGCGACCGTCCTCGCCCTGGACACCGCGCTCGCCGCCGAGGGGCTGCGGCTGCACGAGGACCTGGCCGGCGGCGAGGACCCGGACCGCGTGATCGGCGCCCTGCGGGAGCCGGGGCAGCGCTCTGCCGCGCGCGACGGGCTGCTGCTGCCCGGGGACACCGCCCGGCTCGCCCTCGACGCGACGTTCCGCTCGACGGGGCCGGCCCCCGGCGACGGCCCGGGGCCGGCCCTGCGGCTCACGCTGGAGGACCGCTACGGCGTGCCGTACCAGCTGTCGGCGGGACAGCTGCGGCCCGATGGCCGTCCGCACACCTACAGCGTGGACATCGCCGGCGCGGCGGACGCCCCCGAGGGGAAGCCGGCCGGCCCGCTGGCGCTCACCGCGGTCGACATCGACCAGGAGCTGCTGGACGTCACCGGTTCCCGCGAGCGGCTGACCGTCGGCGCCGTACGGTCCCTCGGCGCGGACGGCGCCTCCCGTGAGGTGCCGCTGCCCGAGGGGCTGGAGTGGCACGCCAAGGCGTCCATCGGCTCGACGAGCCGCGCGGCCGTCGACGTCATGCCGAATGTCGGACGGCTGGACTCCTCCGCGGCCGAACCGCTGGACCTCACGTACACCACGGGCAGGCCGAAGAACCCCGGCGGCCCGTTCGCCGGCCCGCCGGCCGTCAACGTCCGGATCACCACCGGCACCGGCACCGGCGCCGCGAAGCCGCCGCTGCCCGCCGCCGTCGTGACCGACCGGTTCCTGGACTCCAGCGGCGCCGAGGCCGGTTCCCTCCTGGAGATCCCGCTGGCGGGCGAGTCCGTGAAGGTGAGGATCGCCGCGGTCGTACGGGAACTGCCGACCACGGGGCCGAGCACCCGCACCCTCGCGCAGGCCAAGGACCCCAGGACCGAGGGCGGCGCGGTCCTGCTCGACCTGCGCGCCGTCAACCGGGTGCTCGCCGCGCTGCCCGACGCCTCGCTCCCGCCCACCGAATGGTGGCTGTTCACCGAACCCGGCGCGTCCGGCGACGTGGCGTCCGCGCTGCGCGAGCGGCGCGACCTGGACCCCGCGCAGGTCCAGGTGCGCGAGGAGATCGCCCGGGAGCTGCACGACGACCCGCTGGGCGCGGGTCCGCAGGCGGCGCTGCTCGCGGCCGCCGTCGTCGCGGCGGCGCTGGCCGCCGTCGGGTTCTCGGTCAGCGTGGCGGGGTCGCTGCGGGAACGTTCCGCCGAGTTCGCCGTACTGCGCGCCCTGGGCACGCCCCGGCGCCGGCTCGCGCGCCTGCACGCCGCCGAACAGGGCCTGCTGATCGGCCTGGCGCTGCTCGTCGGTCTGGCCCTGGGCACCGTGCTGACGCGCGCCGTGATCCCGCTCATCGTGCTCACCGAGCAGGCCGCCCAGCCCGTCCCGCACGTCCTGGTCGAGCTGCCCGCTGGGCAGGTGGCGGCGCTGCTGGCCGGCGTGGCCGCCGTACCCCTGCTGGTCGTGGCGGCGCTCGCGCTGCGCCGCGGCGATCCGGCGACCGCGCCGCGCACCCGAGGAGGCAACTGACATGGGCGGTGTGGGTGACGTGGGCGGCACGGGCGGCGTGGGCGGCACGGGCGGCGTGGGCGGCACGGGCGGCGCCGGGAAGAAGGCCGCCGCCCCCTGGGTCCGCACCCGGCTGCGTGCCGCGCCCGGTCCGGCGATCGCGCTCACGCTGCTCGTACTGCTCACCTCGGCCCTCGCGGCGGCGTTCCCGCGCGCGGTCGACACGTACGAGGACCGGGGCCTGCGCCACGCGGTCACCGAAGCGTCGGCCGGCCAGAGCGTCGTCGAGCTGACCAGCGACCTGTCGGACCCCTCGGTCGATCCGGCGCGGCGCGACGCGTACGCCCGGCCCGCGCTCATGGCCGAGCAGTACCGCAGGGCGGCGGCGCTGCTCCCGGACGGGCTGCGGGCCGATGCCCGGCAGTCGGCGTACGGCGTGCGCACCATCGAGCCGTTCGTCGCGGACGACCCCTGGCTGCCCCGCCCGGACGGCCTGCCGCCCATGTTCTCGCTGAGCACCCAGTCGGCGCTGCCCGAGCACTCCCGGCTGCGCGAGGGGCGGCTGCCCCGGGCCGAGGCCGGCGCGGTCACCTGGCGGACGCGCGCGGTGGAGGCGGCGGTCACCGCCGCGACCGCCGAGGCGCTGAGGCTCGAGGTCGGCTCGACGGTCCACATCGACTCGCCCGTGCAGAGCGAGGACCTCGCGGTGACCGTCACCGGGATCGTCGAACCGCGCCTGCCCGAGCTGAGCTACTGGTCCGTCGAACCGCTGCTGCGCACCCCCGGCCTGAAGGTGAAGCCCGGCGGGGGCGACCCGGAGCGGTACTGGGTCGCGGCGCTGCTGCTGGCCCCCGACGCCGGCCCCGCGGTCTTCGGCATCGACCCGAGACCCGAACTGTACTGGCGCTTCGCCCCCCGGGCCGACGGGTTGACGGCCGGTGAGCTGCCCACGCTCAGAACACGTATCGCCTCCCTCGAACACGGACCGGACCTGGCCCGGATGAGCGCCGAGGCCGTACCCGGCGTGAGGGTCGACTCCCGGCTCGACGACATCCTGGCCTCCTTCTCCGGCACCCTCGGCGCCATCGGCTCCGTCGTCGCCGTGGCGGCGACCGGCGTCGGTACCGTCGCGTCCGTGGTGCTGCTGATGGCCGGTGGCCTGGCCGCCGCGCGCCGCGCCGCCGAGCTCGGCCTGCTGCGCTCACGCGGCGGCTCCCTGCGCGGCATCGGCGGGCGGCTGTTCGCCGAGACCGCCGTCCTGACCGTGCCCGCGGCCGCCGCGGGCTGGGCGTCGGCCGTGCTGCTGCTCCCGGAGGGCCGCCCGCTGCCGGCCGCACTGGCCTCCGGCGCCGTCGCCCTGATCGCCTGCTGCGCGCTGCCGCTGCGCGCCGTGTACGTCCACCGCAGGCCCCGGGCGCACGGCGGACGCGACGACCTGGTCCGCGCGAGGCCCTCCAGGCGGCGTACGGTCGCCGAACTCACCCTGCTGGTCCTCGCCGCCGGAGCGGTCGCCGCGTTGCGCCGCCGGGGCACGGGCACGGGCCGGGCCGACGAACTGGTCAGCGCGGCCCCGGTGCTGGTCGCGGTCATCGCGGCGCTCGTGCTCGTACGCCTCTACCCGCTGCCCCTGCGGCTCGCGGTCCGGGCCCTGGCACGGCGGCGCGGGGCGATCGGCTTCCTGTCGCTGGCCCGCGCGGGCCGCTCCCCCGCCACCGCCGCGCTGCCGCTGCTCGCCCTGCTGACCGCGCTGACCACGGCGGCCTTCGGCGGCTCCGTACTCGCCGGGATCGCGGACGCGCGGGAGCGGGTGTCGACGCTGGCGGTCGGCGCGGACGTGCGGATCGCGGGGCTGAAGGCCCTGCCACCGTCGCTGGCGGACACGGTGCGCGAGGTGGACGGCGTGCGCGAGGTGACACCCGTGCTCATCGACTACGACCTGGACCTGCACGACCGCAAAGGCTCGGTGTCGATGGTGGCCGTGGAGCCCGAGTCGTACGCCCGGCTGGCCCGCCACACGGGCCTGGGCGCTTTCCCCGCCGAGATCCTGAAGAGGCCCGGCTCCTCCGCCACCGGCCCGGTCCGGGCCGTCGCGTCCCCGTCCGTCGCCGCGCGGCTCGGTCCCGGCACGACGCGGCTCTCGTCCCTGGCCGGACAGTTCGACGTACGGGTCACGGCCCAGCGCCCCACCACACCCGCGCTGCCCGACGAGGGCTTCCTGCTCGTCAACGCCGCCGACCTGGACCGTCCGCAGCCGAACACGCTGCTGGTCACGGGCGACGGCATGGACACGGCGGCCGTGTCGGCGGCGGTACGGGGCGCGGGCAAGGACGTCGTGGCCCAGTTCCGCTCCGAGGAGCGGGCCGCGCTCGCCGACTCACCGGTCCAGGCGGGCGCCGGCCGCGTCTACACGGCGGCCGTGGTGGCGGGCGCCGGGTACGCGGTGCTGGCCGTACTGCTCTCCCTGCTCCAGACCGTCCCCGAACGCCGGGCGCTCCTCGCCCGGCTGCGCACCATGGGCCTCACCCGCGCCCAGGGCAGGCGCCTGCTCGTCCTCGAATCCCTGCCGCAGGCGCTGCCGGCGGCGTTCGGCGGGGCGCTGGTGGGCTGGGCGGCGATCCGGCTGCTGGGTCCGGGGATCGGCCTGGCGGAGCTGGCGGTGGCGGCGCCGCACCGGCTGGACATGCTCGGCGCCGTACCACTGCGCACGGATCCGTGGTCGTTGCTGCTGCCCGCGCTGGGCGTGGTGGCGATCGCGGCCGCGGTGGCGGTGGCGCAGGCGTGGTGGACGACGCGGCTCAGGACGACGACAGAACTCAGGGCAGGAGACGCACGATGACGACCGGGACCTCCCCCACTTCCCCCACTTCCCCGGCCTCTCCGGCCTCCCTGGCAGAGCTCGAACAGCGGGCGGCGGCCCGCCGCGGCCGTCCGGCGTACGGTCACGAAGCGCTGATCTCCTGCGACCGCCTGGTGCGCATCTTCACGACGGACGGGGTGGAGGTCCAGGCACTCCAGGGTCTGGACCTCCTGGTCGAGGAGGGCGAGCTGATGGCCCTGGTGGGCGCGTCGGGCAGCGGCAAGTCAACCCTGATGAACATCCTGGCGGGCCTCGACGAGCCGACGGCGGGCGCGGCGAAGGTGGCGGGGTGCGACCTGCTGACGATGGGCGCGAAGGAACGGCTGCGCTACCGGCGGGACGTGGTGGGGTTCGTCTGGCAGCAGACGGCCCGCAACCTTCTCCCCTACCTGACGGCGGCACAGAACGTGGCGCTGCCGATGCAGCTGCGCGGCCGGGGCCGGGGCCGGGGTCGCGACCGTACGGCACGCGCCGACGCGCTCCTCACGATGCTGAAGGCCGCCCACTGCCGCGACCGCCGGCCGCACCAGATGTCCGGCGGCGAGCAGCAGCGCGTGGCGATCGCGGTGGCCCTCGCCAACAGCCCCTCGGTCCTTCTGGCCGACGAGCCGACCGGCGAACTGGACTCCTCGACCGCGGAGCAGATCTTCGAGGCGTTCCGCACGGCGAACGAGGAACTCGGCACGACCATCGTGATCGTCACGCACGACCAGCAGGTGGCGGGCGAGGTCCGCCGCACGGTGGCCATCCGCGACGGCCGCACGTCGTCCGAGGTCCTGCGCCGCACGGAGGTCGACGCGACGACGGGCCAGGAGTCGGTGGTGGCGAGGGAGTACGCGATGCTGGACCGGGCGGGCCGCCTGCAGCTCCCCGCCGAGTACATCCAGGCCCTGGGCATGGAGCACCGGGTCATGCTGGGACTGGAGCAGGACCACATAGAGATCCACCCCGACAGCACCCCCGGCTGAACCGGCCGGGGGGCCGCCCCGGCCGCACCTACACCGGGGCCACCGAAAGCACTCCGAGCCCCGCCCGTCGCACCGCGATCGACCCGTACGGGGTACGCAGCCGGAGCCAGCCCCCCGCGGCCAGCAGCGCCACCGCGCCCGAAGCCGCGTCCGCGCCCACCGGCCCGGCCCGCAGGAACCCCAGCGACTGCGCCGCGTGCACCGCCCGCAGCGGCAACTCCGTTTCGCCCAGCGTCCGCGACCAGATCTCCCGGCCGATACGGTCCCGCGCGGCCCGCGTCCGCTCCGCCGGTGCCAGCGCCTCGTCCCGCGCCCGGAACTCCGCGACCGCCGCCGCGAGCGCCGCACGCATCGCTTCGGGCTCCGGGAGCCCCGGGACCTGCCGCCAGCCGCCACGCGGCGGCAGCACGCCGGCCCACGGGGGCCCCGTGACCGCGCCGGGCACCGCCACGGTCCCCGTGGACTCCTCGATGCCTTCGAGGAGCTCCCCGGCGGACACGGTGACGTCCAGCTCGTCCGCGCTCACGCCCGGGCCCGGGCCCGCGCCGACGCCCGCGAGCCGCGAAGTCCGCACGGCCAGCACCTCGAACGCCGGTGGCCGCCCGAAGACGGCCACGGCCCCGTCGCCCACCTGAAGACGGACCGCCGCGGCCCGGTCGTAACGGATCAGCCGCCCGAGGAACGCGGCGAGATCCGCCGCCTCCCCCGCGTCGGCGAGCGCCAGCCGCCCGAGCGCCGTCATGCGGCGACAGCCCCCCGCTGGCCGCCGCGGTCGCGGTCCTCGTCCAGGTACTCCTGGAGGAACGCCTTCTCCTCGGCCGAGATCCGCCGCGGCCGCGCCGCTTCGAGGTCGTACGGCACGACGACGGTCGAGGCCCGGACGTACACCCGCTCGGAGCCCTCGGCGTCCTTCACCTCGTACGCGATCGTCAGCGACGCCGCGCCGATCTTCGTCACCCACGACTCGATGATCACCGGCTCGTGCCGGTGGACCAGCGGCAGCTTGTAGTCGATCTCGTGCCGGGCCACGACGGACCCGCCGGCGAACGACGGCGAGCCGTCCCCCGGCGCCAGCCGGAACATGAAGTCGATCCGCGCTTCCTCCAGGTAACGGAGGAAGACGACGTTGTTGACGTGCCCGAAGGCGTCCATGTCCGACCAGCGCAGGGGACAGCGGTAAATATGGCGGGACAAGATCAGCCTCGCGTCAGCTTCTTGTACGTCGCGCGGTGCGGCCGCGCCGCGTCCGCGCCGAGGCGCTCGATCTTGTTCTTCTCGTACGACTCGAAGTTGCCCTCGAACCAGTACCACTTGGAGTCGCCCTCGTACGCGAGGATGTGCGTCGCGACCCGGTCCAGGAACCAGCGGTCGTGGGAGATCACCACGGCCGCGCCCGGGAACTCCAGCAGCGCGTTCTCCAGCGAGGACAGGGTCTCGACGTCCAGGTCGTTCGTCGGCTCGTCGAGGAGCAGCAGGTTGCCGCCCTCCTTGAGCGTCAGCGCCAGGTTGAGGCGGTTGCGCTCACCACCGGACAGGACACCGGCCGGCTTCTGCTGGTCCGGGCCCTTGAAGCCGAACGCGGAGACGTACGCCCGCGAGGGCATCTCGACCTGGCCGACGTTGATGTAGTCCAGCTCGTCCGACACGACCGCCCACAGCGACTTCTTCGGGTCGATGTTGGAGCGGTTCTGGTCGACGTACGAGATCTTGACGGTCTCGCCGACCCGGATCGCGCCGGAGTCCGGCTTCTCCAGGCCCTGGATCATCTTGAACAGCGTGGTCTTGCCGGCGCCGTTCGGACCGATGACGCCCACGATGCCGTTGCGCGGCAGCGTGAAGGACAGGTCGTCGATCAGGACCTTGTCGCCGAAGGCCTTCGACAGCTTCTCGACCTCGACGACGATCGAGCCCAGACGCGGGCCCGGCGGGATCTGGATCTCCTCGAAGTCCAGCTTCCGCATCTTGTCCGCCTCGGCGGCCATCTCCTCGTACCGGGCGAGACGCGCCTTCGACTTGGTCTGGCGGCCCTTGGCGTTGGAGCGGACCCACTCCAGCTCTTCCTTGAGCCGCTTGGCGCGCTTCTCGTCCTTGCGGCCCTCGACCTTGAGGCGGGCCGCCTTCTTGTCGAGGTACGTGGAGTAGTTGCCCTCGTAGGGGATCGCGCGGCCGCGGTCGAGCTCGAGGATCCACTCGGCGACGTTGTTCAGGAAGTACCGGTCGTGGGTGACGGCGACAACGGCGCCCGCGTACTTCGAGAGGTGCTGCTCCAGCCAGTTCACCGACTCGGCGTCGAGGTGGTTGGTGGGCTCGTCGAGGAGGAGCAGGTCGGGCGCCTCGATCAGCAGCTTGCAGAGCGCGACACGGCGCTTCTCGCCACCGGAGAGGTTGTTCACCGGCCAGTCGCCGGGCGGGCAGCCCAGCGCGTCCATGGCCTGCTCCAGCTGGGCGTCGAGGTCCCAGGCGTTGGCGTGGTCGAGGTCCTCCTGGAGCTTGCCCATCTCTTCGAGCAGCTCGTCGGAGTAGTCGGTGGCCATGAGCTCGGCGACCTCGTTGAAGCGCTTGAGCTTGCCCATGATCTCGGCGGCGCCGTCCTGGACGTTCTCCAGGACGGTCTTGGACTCGTCGAGCTTCGGCTCCTGCATGAGGATGCCGACGCTGAAACCGGGCGACAGGAAGGCGTCACCGTTGGAGGGCTGCTCCAGGCCCGCCATGATCTTCAGCACCGTGGACTTACCGGCACCGTTGGGCCCCACCACACCGATCTTCGCGCCCGGCAGGAAGCTCAGCGTGACGTCGTCAAGGATCACCTTGTCGCCGTGCGCCTTGCGCGTCTTGCGCATCGTGTAGATGTACTCAGCCAAGAGAAACCGTCCGGCAATCGATGTGTGGGCAGATACACCCCATCTTGCCTGACGTCCACCCCGGTACGGAAACGGGTATGCCGACGGCCCCGGTACGCCGACGCGTACCGGGGCCGCAGTGACCGCCCGGCGACCGGGCGTCGCCGTGTCTGCTTCTGTCTTTACTCCTCGCCCGGGCCCTGTGCGGGCTCCTTCTTGCGGACGAAGAAGACCGCGGCGCCGCCGAGGACGACGAAGACGGCCGCGATGCCCAGGATCATCGGTGTGGCGTTGGAGCTGCCGGTCTCGGCGAGGTCCGGGCCGTCGTGGACGACGGGGGCGTCACCGGCGGTGGCGGGACTGGGCTGGTTCTGGGGCTCCTCCATGGTGCCGACGCCCGTGGCGGCGGAGGTCTTGCAGTCGAGGATGCCCTTGAAGTTCTTCTTCAGGCCGCCGGGGCCCTTGATCGTGAAGTCGTACGCCTGGTCCTCCTGGACCGGGACGGTGACGGTCTGCGACCGGCCGGCCGCGACGGTGTGCTCCAAGCCCATGAGCTCGAAGCTGAACGGCTCGTCGCCCTTGTTGGTGGCGGTGATGTCCACACCGCCCTTCGCGCAGTTCTTCCTGGCGGAGAGCGCCGGAACGGCTCCCTCCTTCGCCCAGGTGGCGGTGGCGCCGGCGGAGACGGTGGACTCGCTGGAGCCGGCCAGGATCTGGGTCTGGCTCTGCGTGACACCGGCGAAGGCCCGGCCGACCGGCACCGAGGTGGTGGCCTGCACGGTCAGCCCGGACGAGCCGTCGGCCGCGGTGGCGGGGACGTCGAAGTACAGCTCGCTGCCGTCGGCGGCGGCGGTGACGGGCTCGCCGTCCTTGCCGACGACCTTGATGCCGCTGGCGGCGGCGTCGGCGGGCGGGGCCACGGTGACGCGGTCCGCGTTGGTGCGGACGGTGACCGGGCCGAGCTTCTCGCCGGCCCTGCCGGAGACCGCGCCCGGCTCCAGGGTCAGGGACGGCCTGGGCTCGGCGGCGTCGCGCGCGTTCTTCTCGAGGTAGTCGGCGAGCTTCTCCGCCTTCGCGTCGAGCGCGTCGACCTTGACGTGGTCGGAGTACCGCCAGATCGCGACCTGCGTGCCGGCCGCGGCCGTCTGCTCGGTGAGCGAGTCGACCCCGGCCCGCTCGGCCAGCGCGCTCAGGTCGTCGACCTGGGGGTAGGAGTGCTCCAGGATCCAGCGGATCCTGCCGGCGTCGCCGTTCGTGCCGAGCGACGTCTGGTCCCAGGAGGTCTCCAGGTACTTCGCCTGCTCCTGCGTCGGGCGGTGGACGTCGATGCAGTACGTCTTGAGGGTGCCGCCGCCGTCGACGGTCATCTCGAACAGGCCGGCGGGGATCCGCTGGTCGCCGCTGGCCGTGTGGATGACGGCCCTGTCATAGGTCTTCAGCCCGTCGAGCGTGGCTGCCGCGCCGCCCTGGTGCTGCGGCGCCTCCTCCGCGGCGGCGGGGCCCGCGGCGGCTATCGCCCCCGCGGTGAGGAGGCCCGAGGCCACGGCCGCGGCGACGAGACGGGCGGAGCCCCGTCTCCGTACGGAGAACGCGGGATACGCGGAGAACGCAGAAAACACAGAGAGCGAAGCAAACACAGAATTCCCCTTCGGGCGAGGCTCTCTCGCGTGACGCGAGTGTGGGGAGGGCCTCGCCGGCAGACTCAAGTGCCCCGTGAGTATCCAGAAATCCTAGATACGCGTGGAACGACAGCGCCCTGTCAAGCCGTCAGACAGTCATTCCGAATCGGAATCGTTATCGCTCCTCGCTTCCTTGAACCGACGCTGTCGACAAATCACCGTACGAATCGGCCGAGTTGTGGTCTTCCGTCACCGAACGCCGCGTCAGGGACGGATCTCCCTTCACCACCCGCCTGAACGCGGATGTCCCGCGCGTCATGTCGTGTCCCACCGTCAGCGCCTCGATGTCCGCGGAAAATCTGCGCTGCCCGCCCTTCTCCTCGTCCCGGATCCTCAACCGCCCGTGCACGAGCAGTGGTTCGCCGACGGAGAGCGAACCCGCCAGGTTGGCCGCCAGCGATCTCCGCGCCCATACCGTGTAGAAGCTGGAGTGCCCGTCCGCCCAGCTCTCCTTCTGGCGGTCCCAGTACCGCGCCGTCACCGCGAACCGGAAGCGGGCCACGCCGCCCGCCGCCGAGTCCCGGTAGTCCACGCCGGTCGCGGCATTGCCCACCAGCGTCACCCAGGTGTCGCTCATCCCAGCACCCCCTCCGCCCCCGGCCGTCCGGCCGTCCGGCTGGTCCCATGCTGGACCGGGCGCGGCGAGCCCGCCGGGGCCTGTGGACTACCGGCCGGTTGTGGACACTCCCGTCACCGCCACGTACTGCTCCCGCACCTCCCGGTACCGCAGCAGCTCCGCCGACACCGGATCCAGTACGCGCGCCCGGCCGCATCCGGCGGCCGCCTCCCGCAGCCGGCGTTCGGCGTCCTGCCCGTACCGCCGCGCGGGCCCCTTGGCCGCAGCCGAGCACGCCCACTCCACCAGCGGGCCGCCGATGATCCCGGTGAGCATCACCAGTACGGGCGGCAGCAGGTCCGGGTCCAGTACGCCCACGATCTGGCCCACCAGCCACAGCCCGCCGAAGACCTGGAGCAGTGTCATCGAGGCCTGGGCCAGCACCGCCGCAGGCCACCACGCGGGCCTCGGGGGCCTGCCCAGGGGCACTCCGGCCCGTACCGCCAGTACGTCCAGCTCCTCCGGAAGCCTGGCGGCGCCGCGCACCGCGGCCTCCCGCACCGCCTGCGCCCAGGGAGTGGGCAGCCCTGCGGCGGCCTCGTCCGCCACCGTGCGCACGGCCTGCTCCACGCGCTGCCTGGCGGTGATCTCCCCCTCGTCCACGTCGTCCTCGGTCCGCCTGTCCACCGGCTCGATCCCGGCCCCCGGCGTACGGCTCTCCTCGTACAGGCGCCACAGTCTCAGCCACGGGTTCCCGCACGCCTTCCCCGCGTTCCTGCGCCACTCGCGCTCCGCCGCCTCGCCCACCGCCGTCGCGCCCACCGCCTCCGCCAGCCGGTCGGTGAACTCGGCCCGGGCCCGCTCGTCGAGCTCGGGCCGCCGCCCGTCGGCGACGTAGACCGGACGCAGCCGGACCGCGGTGCCGTCCACGTCGGCGGACAGCCGGCGCGCGGCGGCGCCTCGCTCCTGCACGAACTGGCCCAGCAGCTCGCGCAGTTCGCCGACGCCCTCCCCGGTCATGGCGGACAGGGCCAGCACCGTGGCACCGGGTTCGCCGTGTTCGCCGAGCGCCATGCCGTCCTCGTCGAGCAGCCTGCGCAGGTCGTCGAGGACCAGGTCGGCGGCGTCGCCCGGCAGCCGGTCCACCTGGTTGAGCACCACGAAGGTGACCTCCGCGTGTCCGGCGAGCGGCCGCAGATAGCGCTCGTGCAGTACGGCGTCGGCGTACTTCTCCGGGTCGACGACCCAGATCACCGCGTCGACGAGCGTGAGCACCCGGTCCACCTGGTCCCGGTGGGCGGTGACGGCCGAGTCGTGGTCGGGCAGGTCGATGAGCACGAGCCCGCTCAACGCCTCGTCGCGCAGGCCGCCGTGCAGCGGCCTGCGGCGCAGCCGCCCGGGGATGCCGATCCGGTCCAGCAGCCCGGCGGCGCCGTCGGTCCAGCTGCAGGCGATGGGCGCGGACGTGGTCGGCCTGCGAAGTCCCGTGTCGGAGATCTGGGCGCCCGCGAGGGCGTTGAAGAGCATCGATTTGCCGCTGCCGGTGGCGCCCGCGACGGCGACGACGGTGTGCCGGGCGGAGAGCCGCTGGCGGGCGGCGGCCTCGTCGAGCACGCGGCCGGCCTCGGCGAGCGTGGCCGCGTCGATGCGGGTGCGGGAGAGCCCGACCAGCTCGCGCAGGGCGTCGAGGCGTCCGCGCAGCCCGCCGCCGTAGGCGTCGTCGTAGGCACCACCGCGCGGCAGGCCGTCGTACTCGTCGGGCTCCTGCGGCTCCTGGGGCTCCTGTGGCTCTTCGGACCGGGGCCGCGCGGACGGCTTGCCCTTCGCCGCGCGGGCGGCGGCGCGCCGGGCGATCAGCCCGTCGTCCCACCGCCCCTCGCTGCGGCGGGACCTGCGTCCCTCAGTGGTGTCGTCCGTGTCATCAGTCACAGCAGTCACGTTTCCGGTCACTTTTCCTTCTGCAGTACGGAGAGTGCGGCGATCAGCGCGGCCTGCGGCTCCGGAGTCACTTCGAGGGCGTCGACCGGCGCGAGCCGCCGGTCCCTTTCGGCGTTCAGTACGTGGTCGATGTACGCCGTGAGCAGCTCCCCGCCCTTGTCGCACAGCCGGGTCGCGGCGACCGCGCCGATCCGCTCGGCGAGCCGCTCCCCCGCGTTGCGCGCCCGGCGCCCGCCCAGCAGCGCGGCGGCGAGCAGGGCGGCGACGGTCTCGGAGTCGGGCGCGGGGGGCCTCTCCAGTTCCCGTACCTCCTCCTCGGCGAGCTCTTCGAGCACCCGGCGCCAGCGCCGGGCGGCCACCCCGATCCGCTCGCCCGCCTCCCGGTCCGGGACGGCGAACACCATCTCGCCCGCGGCGGGTTCGCGCCGCCATGCCTCGTGAACGTGCTCGTCGGCGGCGGCGACCGCGCACTGCAACAGCGCGGTGAGGCTCTCGACGAGCGAGTCGAGGAGTTCACCCGCCGAACTGTCCAGCGGATAACCGCGCCAGCGGGTGAGGGCGTCCCCGGCCAGGACCGCGCCGCGCCGGAGCTGCCGGCGCACCCGTTCGCCCTCCTTCTCGTACGCCTCCTCGACATCCGTGATCAGCCGTACGGACGCGGCGTACTGCGCGGCGACGGCCCCGGCGAGTTCGGGCATCCGGGCGTTGAGCGACTCGATGACGCCGGCCGCGGTACGGCTGATGGCCTGCTGCCGGGCCGCCGGGTCGTGCACCCGGTGCGCCAGCCAGGCGCGCAGCGGCTCGACGGCGGTGTCGGGCAGCAGACCGGTGCCGCCGCCCGCCGATTCGGGCAGTTCGGGGATGGTGAACCGGGGCACGTCGCCGAGCCCGGCCTTGGTGAGCAGCGCCCCGTACTGGTGCGACACCTCGCCGACGACCTGGTGGGGCACCCGGTCGAGGACGATGACGAGGGTGGCGTCGTACTCCTTCGCGGTACGCAGCAGGTGCCACGGCACCGCGTCGGCGTACCGGGAAGCGGTCGTCACCATCACCCAGACGTCCGCCGCGCAGATCAGCTCGGCGGCGAGCACCCGGTTCCCGGCGACCAGCGAGTCGATGTCGGGGGCGTCGAGCAGCGCGAGTCCGCGCGGCAGCGACCCCACGGTCTCCACCCGCAGCGAACCCCCGGCCTCTTCGCCCCGGTCCCCCGCCGCCGGCCCTCTCCCCGTCTCCTCCTGCTCCTCCTCCTGTCGCGGCAGCCATACGCGCGTGAGCTGCGGCAGTACGCGGAGGTTCGCGAACCAGTGGTGATCGTCCGGGTGGCACACGAGCACGGGCGTCCGGGTGGTGGGCCGCAGCACGCCGGCCTCGCTGACACGCCTGCCGACCAGTGAGTTGACGAGCGTGGACTTGCCGGCTCCGGTGGAGCCGCCGACGACGGCGAGCAGGGGTGCCTCGGGCTGTTTCAGCCGGGGCAGCAAGTAGTCGTCGAGCTGTGCCAGCAACTCGAGCCGTGCCTGTCGCGCCCGCGGAGCCCCTGTCAGGGGGAGCGGAAGGCCCACGGCAGCGACACGGTCGCGCAGGGCGGAGAGTGCGTCGATCAGCTGAGGCCGTGCGTCCAAGGTCACCACATGCGAAGAATGCCCAATTTTAGAGTCTTTTAGAAGCTTAAAGGCCTCTCTGCGCGCCGATTGGCGGCCAGGGACAGGCGGTACGAGTGAGGCTCAGGCATAACGAGTGCACAACACCCGGGGCGGGAGACGCCAAAAGCGGTGCGCGATTCGCACTCGCCTGCGATTATCAGGTTCGCTTCACTGAACCTCCACATCGTGCCACGCAGCTGAAGCAACCGGCCCAAGGCGGTCGGAGCCCTATCCTTGTCCCCGGCAAGGCCCAGGACTCTCCCAGCCCGGGGCTCCAGGCCGACCAGGCCACGATCCGGCCCCCGTAGCTCAGTGGATAGAGCAGGCGCCTTCTAAGCGCTTGGCCGCAGGTTCGAGTCCTGCCGGGGGCGCACAGTCCGCGCGGTGCCCGGCCCTCCCTTCGCGGAGGGCTTTTCCAGTGCTCGGGACACCTTCATCACGCATGGGTACGCCACGAGCGGGCACGCACCCGTCATGGCCGGTGACACGGACAGGGACGGGCAGGACCGGCGCCCGGGAGAGAGCGGACACCGGGCGGTGCCGCACACGGCCGACCTGCGCGTCGAGGCGTGGGGGGCGAGCCGCGAGCAGTGCCTGGTGGAAGCGGTGCTGGGGATGGTGGAGAGCTTCGCCGACCTCTCCGGCGTGCGGGCGAGCGCCGTGCGGCAGGTGCGGGTGGCCGAAGGCAGTGACGACGACCTGCTGGCCTCGCTGCTGGACGAGGTGGTGTTCCGGCTGGAGGTGCACGGCGAAGTGCCGGTCGACGTCGAGGCGGAGCCGGTCGACGGCGGGCTGGATGTCCGGATGGCGGTGACCGACGTGCGGTCGGTGCCGATCATCGGTGCCGTACCGAAGGCCGTGTCCTGGAACGAGCTGCACCTGGCCCCGGCCCCGTGCGGATGGTCGTGCGCGGTGACGGTCGACGTCTGAGGCGGCGAGGGCCCGGCGTGAGCCGGACGGCCCGGCGCGGCGCCGCTCATCCCTTGACCACGCCGAGCGGGACCAGGCGGGCCACCTTGCGGCACAGCCCCGCGCCCTCGCTCGCCTCCACCACCGCGGTGACGTCCTTGTACGCCTCCGGGGTCTCCTCGGCCAGGCCCCGCCAGGACAGCGGACGCACCGCGATGCCGTCCGCCTCCAGCCGGGCCCGCAGCTCCTTGCCGCCGACGGTGCGCGCGGCCTGGTGCCGGCTCATCACGCGGCCGGCGCCGTGGCAGGTGGAGTGGAAGGCGCCGCCGCCGGGGACACCGGTGAGGACGTACGAGGCGGTGCCCATGGTGCCGGGGATGAGCACCGGCTGGCCGGCGCCGCGCAGGTCCTCGGGCAGATCGGGGTGGCCGGGCGGGAAGGCCCGGGTGGCGCCCTTGCGGTGCACGCACAGCCGGCGCGCCTGGCCGTCCACCCGGTGGGTCTCGGTCTTGGCGAGGTTGTGGGACACGTCGTACACCAGCGTGAGCCGGCTGCCCGTCTCGCGGCGGAAGACCCGGCGGGCCGCCTCGGCCAGCAGCTGACGGTTCGCGCGGCCGTAGTTGGCGGCCGCGGCCATCGCCCCGAGGTAGGCGCGGCCCTCCGGTGAATCGACCGGGGTGCAGGCCAGCTGCCGGTCCGGCACGTCGATCCCGTACCGCGCCATGGCCCGGTCCATCGCCCGTACGTGGTCGGAACAGATCTGGTGCCCGAGCCCGCGCGAACCGCAGTGGATCATCACGCACACCTGGTCGGCGGCGAGCCCGAACGCGGCGGCGACCGGTTCGTCGTAGACCTCGGCGACCTGCTGGACCTCCAGGAAGTGGTTACCGGAGCCGAGGCTGCCGACCTGGCCGAGTCCGCGCTCGCGCGCCCGCTCGTTCACCTGGCCGGGGTCGGCGCCGGCGACCGCCCCGCCGTCCTCGCAGCGCCGCAGGTCGCGCTCGTCGCCGTGGCCCTGCTCCACGGCGTACCGGGAACCGCCCTCCAGGACCCGTTCCAGCTCCCGGTGGCCGCTCAGCCGCCAGACCCCGCCCGGTCCGGCGCCGCGCGGGGTCACCCGGCCCAGGCCGTCCATGAGCGCGGGCAGCACCGGATCGAGCGCCCGCCGGTCACAGTCGGCGGCCAGCAGCCGCACCCCGCAGGAGATGTCGAAGCCGACACCGCCGGGCGAGACCACACCGCCCGCGCCGATGTCGGTGGCGGCCACTCCGCCGATGGGGAAGCCGTAACCCCAGTGGACGTCCGGCATGGCGTACGAGGCGCCCACGATGCCCGGCAGCGTCGCCACGTTGACGACCTGCTCCAGCGACTTCTCGGCATCCCGCAGCAGTTCCCGGGACGCGAACACCACTCCCGGCACCCGCATCTCCCGCCGCGGGTCGATACGGAAGCGGTAAGGACACTCCTCCACGAGTTCCATCGCAGCCTCCTGAGTCCGCCGGCATCCGGCGGGTTCCCCCTGCTTCCAGGATGACTCACGCAGAAACCGCACGGCCCGCGCACCCGCACAGGCGGTGCTCGTCCACCGCCGCCCCGTCCTTTTCGACGGCCCTTTTCAACGGCACTTTCCATACAAGCGGATCAGAATCGTGAACCACCGGCTTCCACTCCGCCCGGATGCGATGAGGCCATACAGCAGCACAGGGCCACGGACGAAATCCTCGGACACCCGGGAGATTCACGGCCGAGCACCTCCAGACATCCCTCCCCGCCTCCCGCGGTGCCGACAGCGGCGCCCTGAACAGGCATTACCCGCAGATGGGCGAATTCTCCTTCCCTCTTTCGGCGGAATACCCCCGCGCCAGCGGCGGGTGCAAACAATCCTGCGAGGGAGTGAATCTCGCCTCCCACCGCGACCAGTTCGCGATGAATGCGTTAGGTATTTCATCGGCGCCTCCGCGGCGCCGGGACTTCCCCTCCTTTTGAAAGGCTAATCGCATGAACGCCAAGAAGGTCTTCGCCGGCTCTCTGCTCACGCTCGCCGCCACCGGTCTCGCTGCCTCTCCGGCCGTGGCCTACGGCGGCTCGGGCCACAACAACGACGACCCGTCGTTCTCGCAGGAGATCCAGGTCATCGACGACGTCTGCCTGCTCAACCAGGTGGTCACCCTCGGCCTCCTCGGACTCGCCGACTCCAGCTCCACCCAGTGCAACGACGCCGAGGACCACTCCGCCATCGTGGGCAACAACTAAGAAGCTCTGGCGGCGGGCATCCTAGACGTCATTAGCCAAGGCGCTCAGCCGCAGCGCTGTTTCCTGGGGCATCAGGAATGACGCCGGGCCTCGTGGACTCTTCCACGAGGCCCGGCGTTCGCCATGCTCGCAGCGCGCGACCGACCGGGAGAACCACTTTTGCCGACGGGCCCGCTCCGGCGTGAGAACGAATGGCGAATGAGGGAATTCCCGCATCACAGCCGCAACCCTCTCGCGTTTTCTGCGTTAGGTATTGCATCGGCACCTCCGCGGTACCGAAACTTCCCCCTCCATCACGAAAGGCTAATCGCATGAACGCCAAGAAGGTCCTCACCGGCTCTCTGCTCACGCTCGCCGCCACCGGCCTCGCCGCTTCTCCGGCCGTGGCCTACGGCGGCTCGGGCCACAACAACGACGACCCGTCGTTCTCGCAGGAGATCCAGATCATCGACGACATCTGCGCGCTCAACCAGGTGCTCGTCCTCGGCGTCCTCGGAGTCGCCGACGCAAACTCCACCCAGTGCAACGAGGCCGAGGACCACTCCGCCGTCGTGGGCAACAACTAAGAAGCCCCAGTGGCGGGCGTCCTCGACGTCGTTCCCTAAAGCCAACTGAAGCGCTGAGCCGCCAGCGCTGCAGCGACGATGCTTTCCTCCGAGGGTCCCGGATCTCATGATTTTTCCACGAGATCCGGGGCCTTTTTCTCTGTCCGCTCCCTGGCGCCGGGAAACACTCCGACTATTCGACCAACGGCCATTACTGCAAATGGGTTATGTGGTACGTATCCTTTTACTGACGACGCCCCGCCGCACATTCCCTGCGGCGGGGCGCCGCTTTCCCGTGGAGAGTCAGCGATTGAACGAGGAGCCGAGGGCGGCTCCGGTGGCGACGGTGCCCAGTGTGCCCGCGCCGAAGGTGAAGGAACCGGTGGCGGCCAGGGCAGCGCTGGCGCGGAGTGCTTTGACAGGCACGCTGACTCCTTCGGTGCGGGACAGGCTGTGGTGGGGAGCGGACGGCCTTGCACACGCCTCACCAGACACCCGGACCCCGCGGAGGATTGCCCTGGGGCCGGCTCACGCCGGCCGTCCCGTCGTTACGACAGGGATCCGCCGACCACCAGGACGAAACCGGCTGTGGCCAGCAGGGTGCGCACCAGGTGCAGCCTGTTCCACCGCGTCTCGAAGGCCGCACGGACCTCCCGGTCGGCGGCGCCCGTCCGCTCGGATGCGGCGAGGGCGTTGTTGAGGGGGATGTTCCCGGCGATCGTGACCAGGTGGTTGAGGACCACGAGCCCGAGACCGGCCGCCAGGAGGATCCACTGCGCGGCCGGCCGGCCGTCGTCGCCCGGGACCGCGAGCGCGGCCGCCGGGAAGGCCACCGAGGCGAGCATGACCGACACGAACACCCCGCGCGGTACGTCCTCGTTGACGCGCCGCATCGCCGCCACGAACTGCTCGTCGGTCAGCCGCCCCAGGGCGGGCATGATGCCGGTCAGGAAGATCAGCATGAACCCGGCGTACAGCCCCGTGGCGACTACGGCGAGGGCGATCAGGAGAGTGGCCATGGCGCACATCATGGCCGACCGGCTCAGGAAACGATGTCCTTCCGGCCGAATCCCCGGAAGGCCAGGGCGAAGAGCACCAGGGCGTACGTCACCGACACCGCCGCCCCCTTGAGCATTCCGCCCCACTCCAGCTGCGGCTGAAGCGCGTCCGCCCACGCGAACTGCCAGTGCGCGGGCAGGAATTCGCGCCAGGTCCCCAGCGCCGTCACCGCGTCCAGGACGTTGCCGACGATCGTCAGGCCCACCGCGCCGCCGACCGCGCCCAGGGGGGCGTCGGTCTTCGTCGACAGCCAGAACGCCAGGGCCGCGGTGACCAGCTGGGAGACGAAGATGAAGGCCACGACGAGCGCGAGGCGCGGTACGGCGTCTCCCGCGGGCAGGGAACCACCCGTCGGCAGCTCCAGCGGGCCCCAGCCGTACGCGATCGAACCCGTCACCAGTGCCACGACCGGCAGCAGCACCATCGCCGCCAGGCTGAAGCCCAGAGCCACCGCGAGCTTGCTCCACAGCAGCCGGGCCCGTGGCACCGGCGCCGCGAGCAGGTAGCGCAGCGAGGACCAGTTGGCCTCGGAGGCCACCGTGTCGCCGCAGAACAGCGCGACCGGCACCACCAGCAGGAAGCCCGCGGAGACGAACAGGCAGGTCGCGGCGAAGTTGGCGCCGGAGGCGGTGGCGGTGTCCATCAGGGTCACCCGGCCGCCCTCCCTGCCGGGGGTGCCGCCGATCGCGAACGCGGCGATCAGGATGAGCGGCAGGGCGCCCAGCACCACGGCCATGACCATGGTGCGCCGCCTGCGCCACTGCCGCATCGCCTCGACACGCAGCGGGAGCGTGTGGCCGGGACGGTAGCCGGGGGCCGGTTCGGCCACCGGTTCAGCGGCCGGCCGGGTGGCCGGACCGGTGGCCGTCCCGGCGACCGGCTCGGTGGTGTTGGTGCTCATGCGGAGGAGCCTCCGATCAGGGTGAGGAACGCGTCCTCCAGGCGGCGGTTCGGCCCGACGCCCGTCAGCTGGACGTCCAGGCGGACCAGTTCGCCGATGAGCGTGCTGGGCGATGCCCCGTCCAGCCGTACCAGCAGGCCTTCGTCGGTCCGTACGGCGGACCCGATGCCCGGCAGCGCGCCCACCTTCTCGGCCAGCGCCTCGCTCACCTCGCCCTCCACCGTCACGAGCAGCGTGTCCGTCCCGCCGGTGATCTCCGCGACGGGTCCGGCCTGCATGAGCCGGCCCCGGTCCATGACGACGAGGTGCGTGCAGGACTGCTCGACCTCCGAGAGGAGGTGGCTGGAGACGATGACGGTGCGCCCCGCCGCCGCGTACCGGATCATCACGTCGCGCATCTCACGGATCTGCGGCGGGTCCAGGCCGTTCGTCGGCTCGTCGAGGATGAGCAGGTCCGGCATGCCGAGCATGGCCTGGGCGATGGCGAGCCGCTGTCGCATGCCCTGCGAGTACGTCCGCACGGCCCGCTCCAGCGCGTCGCCGAGCCCCGCGATCTCCAGGGCCTCCTCCATGCGGGAGTCCTCGGCGGGCCGGCCGGTCGCCTGCCAGTACAGGTCGAGGTTGGCGCGCCCGGTGAGGTGCGGCAGGAAGCCGGCGCCCTCGACGAACGCACCGACGCGCGACAGGACGGGTGAGCCGGGCCTGATGGCGTGCCCGAAGACCCGGATCTCGCCGCTGTCCGGCGTGATGAGGCCCATGAGCATGCGCAGGGTGGTGGTCTTGCCCGCGCCGTTCGGGCCCAGGAGCCCGAGCACCTGGCCCTTCTCGACGCGGAACGAGAGGTCCCGTACCGCGTAGCGGTCGACGGACTTGGCGTACTTCTTCGTCAGGCCGGTGATCTGCAGCGGCACCCCGGCGAGCGCCGGGTCCGGCGCGGGCGCGGCGGCCCGCCGCCGGGCGGTGAGCAGCAGCACCGCGGCCAGGGCGGCGCCGGCCGCCGGCAGCCCCCAGACCCACCAGGGCAGCGGGGCCGCCTGGGTCTTCACACCGGACGCGGTGGGCACGGTGAGCGCCCCGCCCCCTCCGAGGGTCACGGTGTACGCCGTCGGGTCGGCCGGGGAGGCGTACCCGAGGTCGGTGGCGGCGAGGACGACGCGCAGCCGGTGCCCGGCCCTGACCTCGTGGTCGATCGCCGGGAGCCGCAGCTCGACGGTGGCGCCGTCCTTCGCGCCGGCCCCGGTGACGCGGACGGGCGAGACGAGCTGGGAGGGCAGCACCTGCCGGCGTCCGTCCGCGCTCACGTCGTACACCTTGCCGAACAGGACGGCGTCCTCGCGGTCCGACTTCACCGTGACCCGGACGGTCGGCGAGCCGGTGACGCGCAGGTCCGAGGTGAGCTTCGCGGTCTCGAAGCGCGCGTTCTGGCCGGGGAAGTCGAGGGAGAGCCCGACGCCGAGCCCGGAGAGCTGGGACAGCGCCCCGACGCCGGCGACGCCCGGTACGGAGGAGATGGCGGGCGGGTTCGCCCCGGCCGGACCGGCGAAGCGCTGCTCGCGCTCGCCCGCCACCAGCTTCAGCCGCCGCTGCCCGGCTTCGAGGCCGGGGTAGCGGTCGCCGGTGGCGCCGCGCAACTGGGCTCCGCCGTTCGTGGAGTCCACGCCCCCGGTGCGGGTGACGCGGAAGGCCGGTCCGGTGTCCGTGCCCTTCTCGTCCTTCAGGTAGCGGTCGAACCAGTCGGTGATCCGGCCCTCCACGCGGGCCGTCTCGCGGTCCCCGCCGTCGTGCCCGCCCGCGATCCAGTCGACGGCCACGGGCGCGCCGTTGGCTTCGATCGCCTTCGCCATGGTGTCGGCGTGGTCGAGCGGGAAGAGCGAGTCGTTCTGTCCCTGCACGATGAGCGCGGGCACCTCGATGCGGTCGCCGACCGCGGACGGGCTGTGCGACTCCAGCAGGTCGCGGGCGGCGGCGTCCGGCTCTCCGGCGACCGCGACCCGTTCGTACATCTCGCACAGGTGCTTCTCGAACCTGTCGCAGCCGCCGCCCGTGTTGATGAAGAGCCCGGCCCAGAGCTTCTTGAAGACGCCGTGGGGGAAGAGTGCGTCGGCCAGGTTCCAGTAGGTGATCTGCGGGGCGACCGCGTCGACGCGCTTGTCGTGGCCCGCGGCGAGGAGCGAGACGGCGCCGCCGTACGAGGAACCGCTGACGCCCACGCGCGGATCGCCGTCCGCGTCGAGCCGCACCTCGGGGCGCTCGGCCAGCCAGTCGATCAGCCGCGACACGTCCTCGACCTCGCCGTCCGGATCGTTCAGTCCGATCTTCCCGGTGGACTTCCCGAAGCCGCGCGCGGACCAGGTCAGCACGGCGTACCCGTCCCGGGCCAGCTGCTCGGCCTGCGCCCGCACGTCGCGCTTGCTGCCGCCGAAGCCGTGGCCGAGGAGGACGGCGGGACGGCGCTCACCGCCCGCGCCGTCCGCCGTGAAGAACGAGGTGTCGATTCTCACCCCGTCCATGTTCATGATCCGTTCCTCGCGGTGCACGGCGGGCGCGTCGCCGTCGGAGGCGACGGCCGTCCACGTACCGCCCCCGACGAGGACGGCGAACGCGGCGGCCGCACCGGCGAGCGCCCGGCTGCGGGGAATGCGTAGCTTCATACCTGAACCCTAGGTCCCCGGTACGACAACCGATGAGGCCCCCGGGTGGACCTCGTCGGGGTACGCAAGGAGTACGGTGCCGTCGCCCCGTACCGCAGCCGGAGTAGCAGAGGGAGCCCCATGGACATCCGCCCGGTCGTCCGGCGCGCGACGACGGTCGCCGAACTGACCTCCGCCGAGCACCTCTACGACGGCCCGGCGCGCCCGGAATGGGCCGAACGGTTCCTGGCCGCGCCCGGCCACCTGATGCTCGTCGCGTACGTCGGCGGGGAGCCGGCCGGGATGGTCTCGGGCATCGAGATGATCCACCCGGACAAGGGCACCGAGATGTGCCTGTACGAACTGTCCGTCGACGAGCCGCACCGGCGGCGCGGCATCGGCCGCGCCCTGACGCGGGCGCTGGCGGAGGTGGCCGAGGAGCGCGGCTGCTACGGCATGTGGGTGGGCGTGGAGCGCGACAACGACGCGGCGCTGGCGACGTACCGCTCGGCGGGTGCCGGGGACGACGGCGATTTCGCGATGCTGACCTGGACCTTCGAGTGAGCGGGAGTGGGAACGTGAGCGGAAGTGGAAATGGAAGCGGGAGTGCCGGGCTTTCGCTGGCCGAGGGGCAGCGCTCGCTGGGCGACCCCCGGGTCCGCTATCCGCTGTGGCCGCCGCTCACCGCCGGCTGCCCCGTCACCAGCACTGCCGCCATGGCGTACCCCGTCGAGGTGGACTACGCGTACGACGGCGTACCGGGCACCCTCTTCGATCCCGCACCGGACAGGGGCGGAATCGACCGCTGGGCTCCCCTGCTGCCACCGCTCCACGCCCCGGGCCTGGGTGAGGGCCGTACCCCGCTCGTCGAACTCGCCGACGGCGTCTGGATCAAGGACGAGTCCCGCAACCCCACCTGGAGCCACAAGGACCGGCTGAACCGCTGCACGGTGAGCGCGGCGGTGGGATCGGGCGCGCAGGGCGTCGTGGTGGCCTCCTCCGGCAACCACGGTGCTTCGGCCGCCGCGTACGCGGCCCGCGCCGGTCTGCGGTGCGTGGTGCTGGCGTCGGCCGGCGCTCCGCCCGCCGTCCAGTCGTTCCTCGACGCGTACGGCGCGGTCGTCCTGCCCGTGCCGCAGAAAGAGCGGTGGCCTCTGCTGCGGCAGATCGCCGACCGTCTCGGCTACCACCCCGTCAGCAATCTCACCGCCGCCGCGCACACCGGCCACGCCTTCGGTCCGGAGGGCTACAAGACCGTCGCGTACGAGATCCACGCCGAACTCGGCGTCCCGGCCGCGGTGTTCGTCCCGACGGGGTACGGCGAGCTGCTCTTCGGCGTCTGGAAGGGCTTCGCGGAGCTGGTCCGCCTGGGACTCGCCGCCCGTACACCCAGGATGTACGCCTGCGAGCCGGCCGCCGGCGCCCCGCTGGCGGCGGCACTGGACCGGGGCGTTCCGGCGGCCACGGTCCAGGTGGGCCCCACTTCGGCGTATGCGATCCACTGCGCGGTGAGCGGCTACCGGGGCGTGGTCGCGGTACAGGAGAGCGGCGGCCGGGCGCTGCGGGTGACGGATGCCCAGATGGCGGCGGCACGGGCGGAGCTGGCGGCCGGCGGGCTGTGGGCGGAGTTCTCGTCGGCCGTGTCCCTGGCGGGGATGCGCCAACTGCCGCCGTCCGACGAGGGGGTGGTGGTCTGCGTCTCGACCTCCAGCGGCTTCAAGGACATGAGCACAGGCACGGTTCCGCTCGAACCCCTCTCCCCGCCCGACTGGACGGCCGTGGCCGGGCGGCTCCGCGCCGCAGGCATCTCTTTGGCGTAATCCCGCCCGCAACACCACCTTGTGCACTTGTGCGCCGCACGAGATGCTGTGCTGCGCATTCGCGCCACAGCGCACCACGCAGCCCGTAATTGCCCGCGATCCGGTCAACGAAAGGTCAGGTGCACGACACAATGAGAACCGCTTTCCGCCGCGCAGGGACCCTGATACCCGCCATGGCCCTCGCAGCCGGCCTCCAGCTCGCAGGCCCTCCCACAGCACAGAGCGCGCCCGCCGGAGACCTCCGCCCGGCCCCGGCCTCGACGGCGGTCGAGAACAGCTGGATCGTCGTCCTGAAGGACGGCACGACGCGCGCGGCCGATCTGGGCGTCACACCGAAGCACGTCTACCGCAGCGCCCTCAAGGGCTTCTCCGCCACGATGTCCAAGGCGCGGGCGGCGAGGCTGGCCTCGGACCCGAAGGTCGCGTACGTCGAGCAGGACTCCCGCGTACAGCTCAACGAGACGCAGACCGGTGCCACTTGGGGCATCGACCGCGTGGACCAGCGGGACCTCCCGCTCTCCACGACGTACACCTACGGCACCACCGCGTCGAACGTCTCGGCGTACATCATCGACACCGGAATCCGCACCTCCCACAGCGAGTTCGGCGGCCGCGCCACGGTCGGCACCGACACGGTGGGCGGCGGCCAGAACGGCCAGGACTGCCAGGGCCACGGCACGCACGTCGCGGGCACGGTCGGCGGGAAGACGTACGGCGTCGCCAAGGCCGTCAAGCTGGTCGCGGTGCGCGTCCTGGACTGCGCGGGCTCCGGCACGACGGCGGGCGTCATCGCCGGCGTCGACTGGGTGACCGCGAACGCGCAGAAGCCGGCCGTGGCCAACATGAGCCTGGGCGGCGGCGCGAACACCTCCCTCGACGACGCGGTGAAGAAGTCCATCGCGTCAGGTGTCAGCTACGCCGTCGCGGCCGGTAACGGCAACTTCCTCGGCTGGCCCGCCAACGCCTGCAACTACTCCCCCGCCCGCGTCCCCGAGGCCATCACCGTCGGCGCGACCGACAGCGGCGACCGCCGCGCGTCGTTCTCCAACTACGGCACCTGCCTGGACCTGTTCGCGCCGGGAGTGAACATCACCTCGGCCTGGAAGGACAGCGACACGGCCACCAGCACCATCTCCGGCACGTCGATGGCCGCGCCCCACACCGCGGGCGCGGCCGCCCTCTACGTCTCCGCCAACCCCACCGCGACCCCGGCCCAGGTCCGCGACGCCCTGGTGGGCAACGCGACCCCCAACAAGGTCCAGGACCCGCGCACCGGCTCCCCGAACAGGCTCCTGTACTCCCTGTTCTAGCGGCCCGGTCTCCCTCCCCCCGGGGTGGCGGGCGCCGCCGTACCGGGGGGAGGGAGACATCGGTGCGGGCGGCCCGATCCCTATGAGGAGTGGCAGCTCTTGTTCAAGGCGCGAGCCGACCGGTACGCCGAGATCGGACGCACTTGCTGCGACATCACCCATGGAAGAACCCTGAGGCCCCGGCCGTGCCGATCGTCGCCGGGTCCGACGCCCATCTGCGTTGGATTGGGAAAACCACAGCGCCCGGCTCGGCAGACTGACGCGTCAGGAACTGACCATTTCCAGCACTTCAGCAGCGGCCGGTCATTCATTGAACGGGCGGCGGCCATCAGTCCTTGGTGATCACAGCCACGTGAGCGCGGGCCAACTCCGAAAAGCTGTCCAAGAGGGCCTTGCCCTTGGCTGCAGTGGCCAACGACGGCCGGCCGATGATCCCGTTCGTGGTGTACTCGGCCATGCCCATGGTGAGCAGATGCGGACGGCTGGGGGCCGAGTGATCGTCTTGCTCGATGCCCTCACGGACAAGGTGAGGCGCACCGTGCAGAAGGAGCGATACCTCGAACTCTCCGCCGTGCATGTCCTCGGCTCCGCTGCTCTCCAACCCGGCCTCCGCTCGGGCCTGGGTCCGGTCTTCGTGCACCGGGAAAAGAGCGACGCGCGGACCGTTGACGTTGATCTCTTGGACGACATTGGACAGGACGTAGTTGCCACCGTGTCCGTTGACAATGACCAGACCCGGAATGCCGGACGCTTGGAGCGAGCGCCATATGTCGTTGACCACGGCATAGAGGGTGGCGGCGCTGATGCTGACGGTGCCGGCCATGGGCGCGTGTTCGTGCGAGCAGGAAACCGTGATGGGCGGCAGGAGAAACAGACCGTGATCGCCTGCAATCCGCTTCGCGATCAGGCAGGCGATCGCGGTGTCAGTGATGAGGGGCAGATGGTCACCGTGCTGCTCGAAGCTCCCGACCGGCAGGACGGCAACGGCCGGTCCTCTGCGGCGCTCATCTCCGGACGTGGCCTGCGTGATCAGATCGTCCATGCCCTCAGCCTCCCTCATCGCGTCCGGCCCGACTAGGCAGCAAACCGATCACGAACGATCCGAAAGCGCTCGATAAACGTCGCCACAGCGGGCACGCTCCGTCGCGACTCTACAGCGCGGCTCACTGCCGCCAACTCGCCGAGTGTCCTGGCTGAGCCGGTCTGGGCAGCGATCGCAAGAGCCTTCGTGGCGGCTTCGGATCCCTGCTCGGGCTCCCCGGCCTTGCTGTAGGCACGGGCCAGCCGTGCGAGGTAAACGCCCCGGTCGTTGCGGTAGATCTGAGGCAGCACGGCGATCTCGTCCTCGAAGAGCTGGACGGCGCGCAGCGGGTCACCGAGATCAATCCAGCAGTTCGCTCGCTGGAGCTCGATGTAGGCGGGCGTGCAGTACGAGGTGTCGAGTGTGCTCGCGGGGTCGTTCGCCCTGGGCTGCGATGCCAGCTCGCGCGCCTCGTCGAACTTTGCGAGTGCGGCCTTGGGATTACGCTGCAACGCATAACCAGCTGCCTCCTGTTGGGCGGCCAATGCGCTGATCGTCGGTGTGAGGTTGGGTACCCGCTGTGCGGCGCGAGCAAGGCCGATGGTCCGCTCCGCATTCACCTGTGAGGCGGCCTGATGGCTCTTACGGAAGAGCACGTACGACTGCATGTGATCGTCAGCGGCCTCTTGGGCCCATTCCATCGAACGGTCGGACCAGTAGCCAGCGGCTCGGAAGTCCCCGAGATCCTGGTAGAGCCAGCCGAGGAATTCCGCGGCTCGGTTGCCGATGCGCAGCAATTCGCACCGGGTTGAGCCGTTGGCATCCTCCAGCAGGTGGCCGATGGTCTTTGTGTGATGGATAACCGTGGTGAGCGGCTGCCGTGCACCGAAGTAGTTCGCACTTCTGTAGTGCTGAGGCAACTGGCTCTCGATGAGGGCTGCGGTGAACTCGGGGTCAGTGAGATCACCGCCGGGGGGCGTGACCCACAGATCATCAGCCACCGGATCGTGGCTGGGCAGTGTGGCGGTCAGCAGCGCGGTGGACCGTGGAGAGCCCTTGCCCTCCTCCCACTCCCGGCGTGTGAGGCCGAGCATGTACCCCGGAATCCGTAAGGCATCGGAAATCTTCACAATCTTGTCGAATGTGGTGACGCTGCCCTCGCCGCGCGCCAGCGAACCGACGCGCTCCGGCTTGATGTCGCATTCAGCCGCGATCTTCGAATAGCTGATTCCGGCCTCGCTGCGCGCGATGCGGAACACGGTGCCGAAGTCGTGAGCTGCGATCGCGGTTCTCACGTCCGCCCGGTCCAGGATCTCGCGCGACAGCGCTGTCGGCGGGTTGTACGCGGTCATACGCTGGCCCGTCACGCCTGCTTCTGAGTGTGCCGTGTTGGCCTGGGCTTCAGGCTACCCATGATGGGGATACCCGGTGTGGGGAAGTCAGCGTCCCTTTCCCCCATAAGAGTTGGCATCCAAGACCCCCGCGACCGCGCAAACGATCCGGGGGCGTGGCCAACGCTTTTGGGAGCGCTGACATGAACCAAACTACCGTCCGGCTCGTCGAGCTGCTGATGCGGCTCTTGCCTCCACCGACGGGGCGTCACTCCGCCCCACCTCTCACCACTGCCCCTCCCCCCACATCCCCTGGAGTGCGCACCACGCCCGTTCGGTCATGCTCGGAGGCTTCCCACAGGCGGTGCGAGCGTGCGGAACTGCGGTTGCGACGGCAGCGGCGTCGGGCCCTGTGGCTGGCCGTGCACGGAGTGGACATCGGACCGCGTGTCATCCACGGGATGGCGGTCTTCCGGTGAGCGTGAGCAGAGTACGGCCGCCGGTCGCAGACGAACCGCTTGGTGAAGAACTCAACTCGGGTGACGCGGTGGTGCTGCGGTGGAGTGACGACCCCCGTTGCGTCGGGCAGGCGCGGGACGCACTGCGTCAGGTACTGACGGGCTGGGGGCTCTCGGCCATCGAGGACTCGGCGGTGGTGATCCTGTCGGAACTGCTGACCAATGCCGGCCGTCATGCCCGCGTGCCGGGTCAGGACATCGAGACGCGCTACCTCCGGATGCCCGGCGGGCTGCGCATCGAGGTGCACGACGGCACCTGCAAGCGGCCGAGTCTGTCCACCCCCGACGGTGACCGGGACAGCGGGCGCGGGCTGTGGCTGGTCGACGCGCTTGCCGACCGATGGGACGTCGGCGAACGCGCGGGGCTAGGCAAGGCCGTGTGGGCCGAGATTTCGGCGCCTGCTGTGGACGACGAGCGGCCCGGACAAGGTGGCGGTGAAGCGGTGAGCGGTGACGGACACGCGCGGGTCGGGACGGTGCTGCGCTTCGCGGACTGGACGCTGAGCCCGGATGTCTCGGGCAGCGAGCCGATCAACGAGGTGGAGTGCACCACGTGCCATGAGGCTCCGAAGCCCAGCGGGCGGAGCGTCTTGGAAGAATGGTGCCTGCGGCACGCAGGCCGTACTTGGCACACCGGATTCCGGGCCATCACGACGTCGTTCTTCCGTGTGACGTGTCATGAAGCACTGCCGGGGCCTGCTGATGGCGACGCGTAGGTGGTGGGTCGTGCTGCTGCTCGCCGTGGACGCGGGCCGCTGGTGGTTGGCGGACTCGGCGCGCGGAAGCCTGCGACCCGCTGTGGGACACCTGGACGAACGCTGGTACTGGTTCCGTCAGCGGGCGCTCCGCGATCTCGGCCCTGCGCCGAGTTCCTCGTCCGCCGGGCACGCCATGGACCGGCTCATTCGGCGTGAGAACGAGAAGGCCGAATGGGAGTCGCTCGTGGCTCGGCTGACTCAGGACGCGGGCGGGGAGGGGGACGGGCCCCGGCCGACGTAGGGCATCAACTCCGCTCCGGCCGTCAGCTGGTGACGGCCGGGGCGGGGACGGCGTAGCACCGGTTCATGCAAGTTGCCTGCTTCAAGGACGTCTTGACACCCCGCCCGATCCTGCCGGACGACGCGGCGGCGGTTACGCCGCGCCGCCCAGCGGAGCGAGCAGTTCCGCCGACGCGGGGTAGACCCGCTCGCGCGGCAGCAGCCGCTCGGCGGCGGCCGCGTCCCCGCTCTTCACCAGCGCGTGGATCGCGTGGGCGAGCGGGGTCACGTCGGTGACGGACACCGTCCACTCGTCCGCGTACCGCCCCGCCGCCTCCCCCGCCAGCCCCAGCTGGAGCGAGCGGTACGGAAGCGGGTTCAGCCGTACGTCGCGCTCCGGGTCCCACTGCACACGGGCGGGCGCCTGCCTCAGCCGGCGCTTCCAGTCGGCCTGGTCGGCGTGGACGCCGGGTGCGTAGTGCGACAGGCAGGCGTTGCGCAGCGCCCAGTCGAAGCCGTCGCGGGTGATCTCGACGGCCAGGACGGTCTCCTGGTCCTGCTTCGTACCCCAGCCGCAGCGGTACATCATCCACAGGAACGACGGCTTGATCCACGTCATCCGGTCCCGCTTCCAGGCGGCGGGGAAACGGCCGTCGCGGGCGGCCGGGAGGCCGATGGCCGGGGCGTACGCCTGGTAGACGGTGACGGTCGTGTCCGTGTGCAGTGCGCGTATCCCGCGCGGGGGGTGGTGCGGCATCGGGCCAGGATGTCGCTCCGAAGCGCGGGCCGCCAGCCCTTTTCAGGGCCGGGGCGGTGGCACGCCGAAGGGCCCGTACGGAACCTGCTCCGTACGGGCCCTGGAGGCATCCGGTGGATCAGTGGTTGCGCGGGAAGCCCAGGTCGACGCCGGCGGGCGCGTCCGCCGGGTCCGGCCAGCGGGTCGTGGTGACCTTGCCGCGGGTGTAGAAGTGGATGCCGTCGTTGCCGTAGATGTGGTGGTCGCCGAAGAGCGAGTCCTTCCAGCCACCGAAGGAGTGGTAGCCGACCGGCACCGGGATCGGCACGTTGACGCCGACCATGCCGGCCTCGATCTCCAGCTGGAAGCGGCGCGCCGCGCCGCCGTCGCGGGTGAAGATCGCGGTGCCGTTGCCGAAGGGCGAGGCGTTCATGAGGGCCACGCCCTCCTCGTACGTGTCGACGCGCAGGACGCACAGCACCGGGCCGAAGATCTCGTCGCGGTACGCGTCGGAGTCCGTGGAGACCTCGTCCAGCAGGGACAGGCCGATCCAGTGGCCGTTCTCGAAGCCCTCGACCGTGTGGCCCGTGCCGTCCAGGACGACCTTCGCGCCCTGCGCGGCCGCGCCCGTGACGTACGAGGCGACCTTGTCGCGGTGGGCGGCGGTGATCAGCGGGCCCATCTCGGACGCCGGGTCGTTGCCGGGGCCGATCTTGATCTTCTCGGCGCGCTCGCGGATCCTGTCGACCAGCTCGTCGCCGATCGCGCCGACCGCGACCACCGCGGAGATCGCCATGCAGCGCTCGCCGGCCGAGCCGTAGGCGGCGGAAACAGCGGCGTCCGCCGCCGCGTCGAGGTCGGCGTCCGGCAGGACCAGCATGTGGTTCTTCGCGCCGCCGAGGGCCTGGACGCGCTTGCCGTTGGCGGAGGCGGTCCGGTGGATGTAGCGGGCGATCGGGGTCGAGCCGACGAAGGAGACCGCCGCGACGTCCGGGTGGGTGATGAGGCCGTCGACCGCGACCTTGTCGCCGTGCAGGACGTTCAGCACGCCGTCGGGCAGACCGGCCTCGGACGCCAGCTCGGCCAGCCGGACCGACGCGGACGGGTCCTTCTCGCTCGGCTTCAGCACGAACGTGTTGCCGCACGCGATGGCCAGCGGGAACATCCACATCGGCACCATGGCGGGGAAGTTGAACGGCGTGATGCCGGCCACGACGCCGAGCGGCTGGCGGATCGAGGAGACGTCCACGCGGTTCGACACCTGCGTGGACAGCTCGCCCTTGAGCTGGGTGGTGATGCCGCACGCCAGCTCGACGATCTCCAGACCGCGCGCCACCTCGCCCAGCGCGTCCGAGTGGACCTTGCCGTGCTCGGCGGTGATCAGCGCGGCGATCTCGTCGCGGTGGGCGTCCAGCAGCGCGCGGTAGCGGAAGAGGACCGTGGTGCGCGCGGCCAGCGAGGACGTGCCCCAGGTCGCGTACGCGGCCTTCGCCGACGCGACGGCGGCGTCGACCTCCTCGACGGAGGCGAGCGCGACCTGCGTGGTCACCTCACCGGTGGCCGGGTCGGTGACCGGGCCCCAGTTGCCCGACGCGCCCTCGACGGTCTTGCCGCCGATGAAGTGGTTGACGGTCTTCATCCCAGAAACTCCTTGTGTTGCAGCGGGGGCGGTCAGAGATGGCGGCGTCGCGCAGCGGCTTGACGGTCGTACTCCTCCCGGGCCTTGACCGTCGACGGGCGGGTCGCGGTCTCGGCCACGGGAACATCCCACCACGCCTGGGCGGCGGGCGCGCCCGACACTGTGTCGGGCGTTCGTGTCTCGACGTAGACACATGTGGGGCCGTCGGACCGACGCGCCTCGGTGAGAGCTTCCCGCAGGTCACGGACGGTATCGGCGCGGATGACGCGCATACCGAGGGAGCCGGCGTTCGCCGCCAGGTCGACCGGGAGCGGCGCGCCGGTGTACGAGCCGTCGGGCTCCCGGAAGCGGTACGCCGTGCCGAAGCGCTCGGCGCCCACGGACTCGGAGAGGCCGCCGATGGAGGCGTAGCCGTGGTTCTGGAGGATGACGACCTTGAGCGGGAGGCGCTCCTGCACGGCGGTGACGATCTCGGTGGGATTCATCAGGTACGTACCGTCGCCGACCAGCGCCCACACCGGGCGGCCGGGCGCGGCGAGCTGCACGCCGATGGCGGCCGGGATCTCGTAGCCCATGCAGGAGTAGCCGTACTCGACGTGGTACTGGTCCCGGGAGCGGGCCCGCCACAGCTTGTGGAGGTCGCCGGGGAGGGAGCCGGCCGCGTTGATGAGGATGTCCTGGTGGGTGACGAGGGAGTCGAGTACGCCGAGGACCTGGACCTGGGTGGGGCGGGCGTCCTCGTCGGGGGCGGCGTAGGCGGCGGTGACGCGCTCCTCCCAGCGCGTCTTCGCCTCGCTGTACCCGGTGACGTGGGCGTCGGGGACGCGGTGGCCGCGCAGGGCCTGGAGGAGGGCCTGGAGGGCGACGCGGGCGTCGCCGACCACCTGCTGCGCGCCCAGCTTGTGGGCGTCGAAGCCGGTGATGTTGAGGTTGACGAAGCGGACGTCCGGGTTCTGGAAGAGGGTCGCGGAGGCCGTGGTGAAGTCGGAGTAGCGGGTGCCGACGCCGATCACCAGGTCGGCGGTGCGGGCGAGTTCGTCGGCGGTGGCGGTGCCGGTGTGGCCGATGCCGCCGACGTCCGCCGGGTGGTCGTACGGGAGCGAGCCCTTGCCCGCCTGGGTGGAGGCCACGGGGATGCCGGTCGCCTCGGCGAAGACCTTCAGGGCCGTCTCGGCGCCGCTGTGGTGGACGCCGCCGCCCGCGATCAGGAGGGGGCGGCGGGCGGCGCGGACGGCCTCTGCCGCAGCGAAGAGTTCGCGCTGGTCCGGCTCGTGCGCCCGTACCCGCCAGACGCGTTCGGCGAAGAACTCCTCCGGCCAGTCGTACGCCTCCGCCTGCACGTCCTGCGGCAGCGCGAGGGTCACGGCGCCGGTCTCGGCGGGGTCGGCCAGGACCCGCATCGCCTGGAGCGCCGCCGGGATCAGGGCCTCGGGGCGGGTGATCCGGTCGAAGTACCGGGACACGGGGCGCAGGCAGTCGTTGACGGACACGTCACCGGCGTAGGGGACTTCCAGCTGCTGGAGGACGGGGTCGGCGGGGCGGGCCGCGAAGGTGTCGCCGGGCAGGAGGAGGACCGGGAGGTGATTGATGGTGGCGAGGGCGGCGCCGGTGACGAGGTTGGTGGCGCCGGGGCCGATGGAGGTGGTGACGGCGTGCGCGGAGAGGCGGTTGGACTGGCGGGCGTAGCCGACGGCGGCGTGCACCATGGCCTGCTCGTTGCGGCCCTGGTAGTACGGCATGCCGTCCGAGCCGGGTTCCAGGAGCGCCTGGCCGATGCCGGCGACGTTTCCGTGGCCGAAGATGCCCCAGGTGCCGGTGATGAAGCGGTGGCGGATGCCGCCGCGTTCGGTGTACTGGCGGGCGAGGAAGGCCACCAGGGCCTGGGCGGTGGTCAGTCGGCGGGTGGTCACTGCGTCGGCTCCTCGGGTCCGTACAGCGGCAGCCGGGGGTCGACCGGCTGTGAAGGCCAGGTGTCGCGGATCCAGCCGTGGTCGGGGTGGTCGCGGATCAGCCACTCCCGCTCCTCCCCCGGACCCGCCATCACATTGAGGTAGTAGAGGGTGTCGCCGGGCGCCGCGACGGACGGGCCGTGCCAGCCGTCGGGGATCAGGACGGCGTCGCCGGTACGGACTTCGGCGAGGAGGTCCGTGCCTCCGGGGCGGGACGGGGAGACCCGGTGGTAGCCGAGACCGCCTTCGCGGCCGGTCTCGAAGTAGTAGATCTCTTCGAGCTCGGACTCGACGCCCGGGTGGTGCTCGTCGTGTTTGTGGGGCGGGTACGAGGACCAGTTGCCGCCGGGGGTGAGGACTTCGACGGCGATCAGCCGGTCGCACGCGAAGGCGTCCGCGGCCGCGAAGTTGTTGACCTGGCGCGAGCAGTCGCCGGCGCCGCGCAGCTCGACGGGGACCTCCGGCGCGGGGCCGTAGCGGGCGGGGAGCCGTCGCTCGCACCTCGCTCCTGCCAGGGCGAAGCGGCCTCCCGCGCCGGAGGAGATCCGGGCGTGGGCGTCGCGGGGCACGTACGCGAAGTCGGTGACCGAGCTGAACACGCTCTTCCTGCCCAGCAGTTCGAAGGTCTCGTCCTCCACGCGCACCGTGCAGCCGCCGCCGAGCGGCAGCACGATCCACTCGCTGTCGCCGGCCGTGAGCGTGTGGGAGCCGCCGGGCGGCAGTTCCAGTACGCGCAGGCCCGCATAGCGCCAGCCGGCCCGCTTCGGGTCGATGTCCAGGGCGTACGGTCCCTGTCCGGCGGCCCCCGCCCGTAGTACGTACGGCGTGTCGTTGTCCGTCATGTCCCTCTCCCTACCCGTCGGCCGTGCGCTACAGCAGTCCGACGGCGGTGTCGACCGCCCCCGCCACGTCCCCGTCGGCCGGATAGAGCAGCGACCGGCCGATGACCAGGCCCTGGACGGTCGGCAGCCGCAGCGCCTTGCGCCACTTCTCGTACGCGCCGTCCTGGTCGGCGCCGACCTCGCCGCCCAGCAGCACGGCGGGCAGCGTCGAGGTCTCCATGACCCGCGCCATGTCGTCGGCGTCCTCGGTGACGGGGACCTTCAGCCAGGTGTACGCGGAGGTCCCGGCGAGGCCCGAGGCGATGGCGATGGAGCGCGTGACGGCATCGGCGCTCAGATCGTTGCGGACCTTCCCGTCCACGCGGCGGGATATGAACGGCTCGACGAAGACCGGGAGGCGGCGTTCGGCCATCGCGTCGATGGTGCGGGCGGCGGCGTGGAGGGTGTCGAGCGATCCGGGGTCGTCGTAGTCGATGCGCAGGAGCAGCTTGCCGGCGTCGAAGCCGCGGCGCTCCAGGTCCTGGGCGCGGGGTCCGGTGAAGCGGTCGTCGAGTTCGAAGGCGGCGCCGGCCAGGCCGCCGCGGTTCATGGAGCCGACGACGACCTTGCCGTCGAGAGCGCCGAGGAGGAGCAGGTCGTCGAGGATGTCGGCGGCGGCCAGGACGCCGTCGACGCCGGGGCGGGAGAGGGCGAGGCAGAGCCGCTCCAGCAGGTCGGGGCGGCCGGCCATGGCGAGTTCGCGGCCGCCGACGCCGAGGGCGCCGCGGGCCGGGTGGTCGGCCGCGATGATCATGAGCCGCCCGCTCGCGCCGATCAGGGGCCTGCGGGGGCGGCGGGCGGCGGCCTCGGCGATCGCTTCGGGGTGGCGGGTCCGTACCCGTACGAGGTCGCGGATGCGCAGGCCGGTGGTCACGTTGTGGGCTCCTGCGCGGGGACGGGGCCGCCCGCGAGGACCTGTTCCACCTCTGCCGGGCGGGGCATGGCGGACGAACAGGCGAGGCGGGCGGCGACGATGGCACCGGCCGCGTTGGCGTACCGCATGGTGTGCTCCAGGTCCCAGCCGGCCAGCAGCCCGTGGCAGAGGGCCCCGCCGAAGGCGTCGCCCGCGCCGAGCCCGTTGAGCACGTCGACGGGTACGGGCGGGCATTCGGCCGTCGTGCCGTCGCGGTGCGCGGCGAGCACGCCCTTCGGCCCCTGTTTGACGACGGCGAGCCCGACGCCGGCGGCGAGCAGGGCGCGGGCGGCGGCGTACGGTTCGCGCTCACCGGTGGCGACTTCGCACTCGTCGAGGTTGCCGACGGCGACGGTGGCGTGGCGGAGGGCCTCGGTGTAGTACGGGCGGGCCCGGCCGGGGTCGCCGTCGCCCCAGAACATCGGCCGCCAGTCCAGGTCGAAGACCGTCGTGCTCCCCGCGTCCCGCGCCTCCAGCGCCGCGAGCGTCGCCGAACGGCTCGGCTCCGCGCACAGGCCCGTGCCCGTCATCCAGAAGATCCGCGCCGAACGGATCGCGTCCAGGTCCAGTTCCCGGGCCCGCAGTTCGAGGTCGGGCGCCTTCGGCTGCCGGTAGAAGTAGAGCGGGAAGTCGTCCGGCGGGAAGATCTCGCAGAACGTCACGGGGGTCGGCAGGTCCGCGACCCCCGTCACCCAGCGGTCGTCGACGCCGAACTCCCGCAGTTGCCCGTGGAGGTAGTCGCCGAAGGGGTCGGTCCCGGTGCGGGTGACGAGGGCCGTGCGCCGGCCCAGCCTGGCCGCAGCGACCGCCACGTTCGCGGCCGAGCCGCCGAGGAACTTGCCGAACGTCTCGACCTGCGCCAGCCCGACCCCGGCCTGCAACGGATAGAGGTCCACTCCGATCCGGCCCATCGCGATCAGGTCGTACGGGTGGTGCGGCTCGTACGCATTGGACTCCATGCGCGTCCCTCCGGTCCGGCGGCTGTCCCCAGGTCTAATGGGCGCCACGGCACCCTGTCAACGTTTTGTCCTTACATTCGGACGAAGGGTTGACACCTTTCTCGTACGGCCGGAAAGCTGGCGCTCATGACCTCTCCCGTACCCGCGCCGACCCGCATCAGGGTCGGTTCCGCCCCCGATTCCTGGGGAGTGTGGTTCCCCGACGACCCGCTCCAGGTGCCCTGGGAACGCTTCCTCGACGAGGTCGCGGAGGCCGGTTACCCCTGGATCGAACTCGGCCCGTACGGCTACCTCCCGACCGATCCGGCCCGCCTCACCGACGAGACGCGCCGCCGGGGGCTGTCCGTCTCGGCGGGCACGGTCTTCACCGGCCTCCACCGCGGGCCCGAGGTCTGGGACGTCACGTGGGCCCATGTCGCGGACGTCGCCGAGCTCACCAGGGCCATGGGCGCGGAGCACCTGGTCGTCATCCCGTCCTTCTGGCGGGACGACAGGACCGGGGAAGTGCTGGAGGAGCGCACGCTGACGGCCGCCCAGTGGCGGACGCTCGCCCGGCAGACCGAGCGGCTCGGGCGCGAGGTGCGCGAGCGGTACGGGCTGAAGATCGTCGTCCATCCGCACGCGGACACGCACATCGACAACGAGGAGAACGTCGCCCGCTTCCTGGACGCCACCGACTCCGCCCTGGTCTCGCTCTGCCTGGACACCGGCCACTACGCGTACTGCGGCGGGGACAGCGTCGAGCTCATCGAGACGTACGGGGAGCGGATCGGCTACCTCCACCTCAAGCAGGTGGACCCGGAGATCCTCGCCGAAGTCGTCGCGGGCGAGGTGCCGTTCGGGCCCGCCGTCGGGCGGGGCGTGATGTGCGAACCGCCGGCCGGGGTGCCGGCGCTGGAACCCGTGCTGGCGGCGGCCGGACGGCTGGACGTGGACCTGTTCGCGATCGTCGAGCAGGACATGTACCCGTGTCCGCCGGACAGGCCCCTGCCGATCGCCCGGCGCACCCGCCGCTTCCTCCGCTCCTGCGGCGCCTAGCCGGGGGCCGCGGCGGAACACCCGCCGCAGGCGTCCCATTCGTTGAACTCCTGTCACACATGTCCCGGTTGGACGGAAATTCCGTCACAGGTATTCGACAGCCCCACCCTGTACATCACTCAGCGTCGTTCAACGGACACAGGCTGAGTGATCGTCAGCGTTCCGCGCCCCGGCTCCTCCGACGGCCCCCCAGGCCACCGCCGAGGCACGCGCAGGGAGGTGCCACAGATGACCGACCGCAGGCTCTGGTCGTACAAGGAGATCGCCGCGCACATCCAGGTCCAGCCGGACACCGTGCGTTCGTACCGCAAGCACGGACTGCTCCCCCCGCCCGACCACACGGAGAACGGCAAGCCCTACTGGTACGCGGACACCATCCGCCTCTGGGTCTCGCGCCGGCCGGGCAACAGGGGCCGCAAGGAGTGAGGAGGGAAGGGGGCGGTCTCGTTCCGCCACCCGGATCCGGTCATCGGCGACCGCACGGCCACCGGCACCCGCATGGCTGAAATCACGGCCGGATGCAGTCGCATTCATACCCCCTAGGGGTATAGTCTGGACCGTGTCAGGAAGTCACGGCATCCCCGTGGCTTTCTGGGGCACCACGCCTGCGTAAGCCTGAGAGAGGGAGAACGACATGACCGCCGAGACCGGGACGAAGACCGAGGCCACCGCGACCGGCTCCTGCTGCTCGCCGTCCGGCTCCTGCCACGACGCCTCGGCCGAGGTCCAGCTGGGCGCCGTCACCACCGAGTACCAGGTGAGCGGCATGACCTGCGGGCACTGCGAGGGCGCGGTCGCCGGCGAGATCTCGGAGATCCCCGGCGTCACCTCGGTGAAGGCCGTCGCCTCCACCGGCCGGGTGACGGTCGTCTCCGACGCCCCGCTGGACCTGGAAGCCGTACGCGCCGCCGTCGACGAGGCCGGTTACGAGCTCGTCGGCCCGGCCTGACCCGGACCGCCTTCTCCCGCCGGGCCGTACCGGACCAGTTCATACTGGCTCCCGTACGGCCCGGTCCGTTTTCCTGGAGCAAGAACACATGACCAGCACAGCGCAAGAGGCACCGGCGACCACCGCGGACACGTCCCGGGTCGAGCTCTCCATCGGAGGGATGACCTGCGCCTCCTGCGCCGCCCGCATCGAGAAGAAGCTCAACCGCATGGACGGCGTCCACGCCACCGTCAACTACGCGACGGCGAAGGCGCGGGTCAGTTACGCCGACGGGGTGGGCGTCGCGGACCTCATCGCCACCGTCGAGAAGACCGGCTACACCGCCGAGGAGCCCCCGCCGCCCGCCGCCCCGGCCGCCACCGCCCCGGCCGCCCCCACCGCGCCGGAGCAGGCGGCCGGGCGCGAGCAGGACGATCCCGCCCTCGCCCCGCTGCGGCAGCGCTTCCTCGTCTCGCTGGTCCTCTCCGTCCCCGTGGTCGCGCTCGCGATGATCCCCCGGCTCCAGTTCGACAACTGGCAGTGGCTCTCGCTCACCCTCGCCGCCCCGGTCGTCGTCTGGGGTGGGCTGCCCTTCCACCGGGCCGCCTGGACCAACGTCCGGCACGGCGCCGCCACCATGGACACCCTCGTCTCGGTCGGCACGCTCGCCGCGTTCGGCTGGTCGCTGTGGGCCCTGTTCTTCGGGCACGCGGGCCTGCCGGGCATGCGCCACGGTTTCGAGCTGACGGCGTCCCAGCGCACCGACGGGGCTTCGACGGTCTACCTGGAGGTCGCCGCCGGAGTCGTCACCTTCATCCTCCTGGGCCGCTACCTGGAGGCGAAGGCCAAGCGGAGGGCAGGCTCGGCGCTGCGCGCGCTGATGGAGCTCGGCTCGAAGGACGTGACCGTGCTCCGGGGCGGTACGGAGGTACGCGTCCCGGTCGGCACGCTCGCCGTCGGGGACCGCTTCGTCGTACGCCCCGGCGAGAAGATCGCCACCGACGGCACGGTCACCGAAGGCATCTCCGCCGTCGACGCCTCCATGCTGACCGGCGAGTCCGTGCCGGTGGACGTGGCCGCCGGAAGCGCCGTCACCGGCGCCACCGTGAACACCTCGGGCCGGATCGTCGTCGAGGCGACCAGGATCGGCGCCGACACCCGGCTCGCGCGCATGGCCCGCCTCGTCGAGGACGCCCAGAACGGCAAGGCGCAGGTGCAGCGCCTGGCCGACCGCGTCTCGGCGGTCTTCGTGCCGGTCGTCCTGCTCATCGCCCTGGGCACGCTCGTCACCTGGCTGCTGCTCACGGACGACCCGGCCGCCTCGTTCACGGCGGCCGTGGCGGTGCTGATCATCGCGTGCCCGTGCGCGCTGGGGCTGGCCACGCCGACCGCGCTCATGGTCGGCACGGGGCGCGGCGCCCAGCTCGGCATCCTGATCAAGGGGCCGGAGGTGCTGGAGTCGACCCGGCGCGTGGACACCGTCGTACTCGACAAGACGGGGACGGTCACGACGGGGCGGATGGAGCTCAGGGAGGTCTTCGCGGCGCCCGGCACCGACGAGGCCCTGCTGCTGCGCCTGGCCGGCGCGCTGGAGCACGCCTCGGAGCACCCGATCGCGCGGGCCGTGGCGTCCGGCGCCGCCGACCGGACCGGGCCGCTGCCGGGGGTGGAGAAGTTCGAGAACGTCGCGGGGCTCGGGGTGCGCGGTCTGGTCGACGGGCACGAGGTGCTCGTGGGGCGCGAGGCGCTGCTCGCCGAAGCGGGCGTGGAGCTGGGGCGCGAGCTGGCCGGCGCCAAGGCCGCGGCGGAGGCTCGGGGGCGTACGGCGGTGGCCGTGGCCTGGGACGGGTCGGCGCGCGGCGTCCTGACCGTCGCGGACGCCGTGAAGGAGACCAGCGCGGAGGCGGTCGCGCGGCTGCGCGAGCTCGGCCTGACCCCGGTCCTGCTGACCGGTGACAACCGGGCCGTCGCCGAGTCGGTGGCGCGTGCGGTCGGGATCGGGGCGGGCGACGTGTACGCCGAGGTCCTGCCGCAGGACAAGGCCGACGTCGTGAAGCGGCTCCAGGCCGAGGGGCGCAGCGTGGCGATGGTCGGCGACGGGGTGAACGACGCGGCGGCGCTGGCCACGGCGGATCTGGGGCTCGCGATGGGCACGGGTACGGACGCGGCGATCGAGGCGGGCGACCTGACGCTCGTCCGGGGGGACCTGAGGGTGGCGGCGGACGCGATCCTGCTGTCCCGCAGGACGCTGGGGACCATCAAGGGAAATCTCTTCTGGGCCTTCGGCTACAACGTCGCCGCCCTGCCCCTGGCGGCCACCGGGCTGCTCAACCCCATGATCGCCGGATTCGCGATGGCGTTTTCCTCGGTATTCGTAGTGACAAACAGCCTCAGGCTGCGTACCTTCACAGGACGCACACAAAGTGACGCACGTCACTGAGGTTTGAGGGTAACCATTCTGGCGACCCGCGAGTCTAAGTAGGCGATGCCGAGAACGTCTTGGGGGACGTTCGCGGAATGTCTTGGGGGACGTTCCGGGCAAGCGTTGGCCGGGGCACGTGCACCGGGGAGCTTTGAGCGGCCCTCCCGTACGTACGCGTCCCGGCAGCCCGCGCAGGGAGTTTGTGCGCCCATCGACACCCGGCCGGATCCCGTGGGGGGAATCCGCTCCGGGAAAAGGGAAGCGCCCCGACCTGCCGACCCGTGGGGGGATCGGCAGCGGGGCGCTTTCTGCTTTTCAGCGGATGGTGCGGGTGACGCGGTGGAACCGGTTGCGTCAGCGGCCCTCGACCGGGACGAAGTCGCGCAGGACCTCGCCGGTGTAGATCTGGCGCGGGCGGCCGATGCGGGAACCCGGCTCCTTGATCATCTCGTGCCACTGGGCGATCCAGCCCGGGAGACGGCCCAGCGCGAAGAGCACCGTGAACATCTCGGTCGGGAAGCCCATGGCCCGGTAGATCAGGCCGGTGTAGAAGTCGACGTTCGGGTAGAGCTTGCGCTCCACGAAGTAGTCGTCGGCCAGCGCGTGCTCTTCGAGCTTGAGCGCGATGTCGAGCAGCTCGTCGTCCTTGCCCAGGGCGGAGAGGACGTCGTGCGCCGCGGCCTTGATGATCTTCGCCCGGGGGTCGAAGTTCTTGTAGACGCGGTGCCCGAAGCCCATGAGCTTCACGCCGTCTTCCTTGTTCTTCACCTTGCGGATGAAGCTGTCGACGTCGCCGCCCGAAGCCTGGATGCCCTCCAGCATCTCCAGGACGGACTGGTTGGCGCCGCCGTGCAGCGGGCCCCACAGGGCGCTGATGCCGGCGGAGATCGAGGCGAACATGTTCGCCTGCGAGGAGCCGACCAGGCGCACGGTGGACGTCGAACAGTTCTGCTCGTGGTCCGCGTGCAGGATCAGCAGCTTCTCCAGCGCCGCGACCACGACCGGGTCCGGCACGTACTCCTGCGCCGGGACCGAGAAGGTCATGCGCAGGAAGTTCTCGACGTACCCGAGGTCGTTGCTCGGGTAGACGAAGGGGTGGCCGATCGACTTCTTGTACGCGTACGCCGCGATCGTCGGAAGCTTGGCGAGGAGGCGGATCGTCGAAAGGTGACGCTGCTTCTCGTCGAACGGGTTGTGGCTGTCCTGGTAGAAGGTGGACAGCGCGCTGACCACCGACGACAGCATGGCCATCGGGTGCGCGTCACGCGGGAAGCCGTCGAAGAACCGCTTCACGTCCTCGTGCAGCAGCGTGTGCTGGGTGATCTCGTTCTTGAAGGCCGAAAGCTCATCGACCTTGGGGAGCTCACCGTTGATCAGCAGGTACGCCACCTCGACGAAGGTGGAACCGTCGGCCAGCTGCTCGATGGGGTATCCGCGGTAGCGCAGAATGCCCTGCTCACCGTCGAGGTAGGTGATCGCGGATTTATAGGCGGCCGTGTTGCCGTATCCGCTGTCGAGAGTCACCAGACCGGTCTGAGTCCGGAGCTTCCCGATGTCGAAGCCCTTGTCGCCGACGGTGCTGTCGATCACCGGGTAGGTGTACTCGCCATCGCCGTACCGCAGTACTACAGAGTTGTCGCTCACGTCATCCCTCACCGACGTAGTGCCTCTTCTTCGAGGTGCCCTGACTGTCTCTACCATCCCCCATTTGGCTCAGCAGAGTGCACTCGGGGTCGGCCATTAGGCCCATTCGCGGCACTCAGTGCCGCCAACCTGCTCATCCTGCCCCCTTCGCCCCAGTTCTGGAAGTCCGGCGAGACGTTTGCCATGAACAGTCCCCCTATGGTGCGTTTTACGCCACCGCGCGGTTCCTCTCCACCCGTCCGGCGAGCCGGTGATCCAGTGCCGTACACCGCCGGCCTGCGGAAACCGTACGGACGGCCTGGCCGATCGCCTTGCGGGAGCCGACCAGCACGACCAGCTTCTTGGCCCGGGTGACCGCGGTGTAGAGCAGATTGCGCTGGAGCATCATCCAGGCCCCGGTGGTGACCGGAATCACCACCGCCGGATATTCGCTGCCCTGCGAGCGGTGGATCGTCACGGCGTACGCGTGCGCCAGCTCGTCCAGCTCGTCGAAGTCGTACGGAACCTCCTCGTCCTCGTCCGTCAGCACCGTCAGGCGCTGGTCGTCGAGGTTGAGCGCGGTGACCACACCCACGGTGCCGTTGAAGACCCCGTTCTGCCCCTTCTCGTAATTGTTCCGGATCTGGGTCACTTTGTCTCCGACGCGGAAGACCCTGCCGCCGAACCTCTTCTCCGGGAGGTCGGGCCTGGCGGGCGTGATCGCCTGCTGGAGCAGGCCGTTGAGCGCTCCCGCGCCGGCCGGGCCGCGGTGCATCGGGGCCAGTACCTGGATGTCGCGCCTCGGGTCGAGACCGAACTTGGCGGGGATGCGGCGGGCGGCGACGTCCACCGTGACCCGTCCGGCGTCCTCGGTCTCGTCCTCGACGAAGAGGAAGAAGTCCGGAAGGCCCTGAGTGATGGGCTGGACACCGGAGTTGATGCGGTGCGCGTTCGTCACCACGCCCGACTGCCGGGCCTGGCGGAAGATCCGGGTCAGGCGGACGGAGGGGACCGGTCCGCCGTCGGCCAGGAGGTCGCGCAGCACCTCCCCCGCGCCCACCGAGGGCAGCTGGTCCACGTCGCCCACCAGGAGCAGGTGCGCGCCCGGGGCCACGGCCTTCACCAGTTTGTTGGCGAGGAGCAGGTCGAGCATGGATGCCTCGTCGACGACGACCAGGTCGGCGTCGAGGGGACGGTCCTTGTCGTACGCCGCGTCGCCGCCCGGCTTGAGCTCCAGCAGGCGGTGCACGGTGGACGCGTCGGCCCCGGTGAGCTCGGACAGCCGCTTGGCCGCCCGGCCGGTGGGCGCGGCCAGCACCACCTTCGCCTTCTTGGCGCGGGCCAGCTCCACGATGGAGCGGACCGTGAAGGACTTGCCGCAGCCGGGACCGCCGGTGAGCACGGCCACCTTCTCGGTCAGCGCGAGCTTGACGGCCGCCTGCTGCTCGGGCGCCAGCTCGGCACCGGTACGCCCCGCCAGCCACTCCAGCGCCTTGTCCCAGGCCACGTCCCGGAACGCCGGCATCCGGTCCTCGGGGGTGCGCAGGAGGCGCTGGGTCTGCGCGGCGAGGGACACCTCGGCCCGGTGGAAGGGGACGAGGTAGACGGCGGTGACGGGGTCGCCTTCGCCGCCCTCCGGCGGCGGCACCTTCTCCCGTACGACGCCCTCGTCCGCCGCCAGTTCGGCCAGGCAGTCGATGACCAGGCCCGTGTCCACCTGGAGCAGCTTCACGGCGTCGCTGATCAGCCGCTCCTCCGGGAGGTAGCAGTGGCCCTGGTCCGTGGACTGCGACAGCGCGTACTGGAGGCCGGCCTTCACGCGCTCGGGACTGTCGTGCGGGATGCCGACGGACTGGGCGATCCGGTCGGCGGTGAGGAAGCCGATGCCCCAGACGTCGGCGGCCAGCCGGTAGGGCTCGTTCTTCACCACGGAGATCGAGGCGTCGCCGTACTTCTTGTAGATGCGCACCGCGATGGAGGTCGAGACCCCCACACCCTGGAGGAAGATCATGACCTCCTTGATGGCCTTCTGCTCCTCCCAGGCGGCCGCGATCATCCTGGTCCGCTTCGGGCCGAGGCCGGGCACCTCGATCAGCCGCTTCGGCTCGGTCTCGATCACGTCCAGGGTGTCGACGCCGAAATGCGTGGTGATCCGGTCGGCCATCACGGGACCGATGCCCTTGATCAGCCCGGAGCCGAGGTAGCGGCGGATGCCCTGGATGGTGGCGGGCAGGACGGTCGTGTAGTTCTCGACGGTGAACTGCCTGCCGTACTGGGGGTGCGAGCCCCAGCGGCCCTCCATGCGCAGCGACTCCCCCGGCTGCGCGCCGAGCAGCGAGCCGACCACCGTGAGGAGGTCGTCGGACCCGCGCCCGGTGTCGACGCGGGCGACCGTGTAGCCGCTCTCCTCGTTGGCGTACGTGATCCGCTCGAGGACCCCTTCGACGACCGCCGGGACGAACGCTGCTGGACTGGACATGATCCGACGCTACCGCTCCGCACCGACAGCGCCGCAGGGACTGTGGAAAACATCGGCGGCCCTCGGGGGCCGTGGTCCGCCCCTTTGCCACATCTATCGATTTTCGATAGATTCCCATCGTTGCTCGATCGAGGGAGAGATGATGGGAAAGCTGACAGTGCTCGCGCTGCGCGTCGTGCTCGTGGTACTGCTCGCCGGCTCGGTGTTCGTGCAGACGGTGATGGTGGCGCTGCTGGCCGCCGACCTGGAGGAGAGCGGCGGGTCCCTCGCGGACCGGCGCGTCCCGATTCTCGTGATCATGGTCCTGGGCATCGTGGCGGCCCAGGTCGTCCTGGCCTGCGTGTGGCGGCTGGTGACGATGGTGCGACGCGGAACGGTGTTCTCCGACGCCGCCTTCCGGTACGTGCACGTCGTGATCGGCGCGTTCGTGGCGGCCGCCCTCCTGGTGTTCGCGCTCGCGGTCGTCCTGGCGCCGGGCGAAGCCGTCGCCCCGGGCGTCGTCCTCCTGCTGTGCGGGGTCGTCGTGGCGGTCCTGGGGGTCGCGCTCGTCGTGCTCGTCCTGCGGATGCTGCTCGCCCAGGCCGTCGCGCGCGACGCCGAGGCGGCGCGGATGCGGGCCGAGCTGGACGAGGTGATCTGATGCCGATCGCCGTCGACATCGACGTGATGCTGGCCAGGCGGAAGATGTCCGTGGGCGAGCTCGCGGACCGCGTCGGGATCACCCCCGCCAACCTGGCGGTGCTCAAGAACGGCCGCGCCAAGGCGGTGCGCTTCGCGACGCTCGCCGCGCTCTGCGAAGCGCTCGAATGCCAGCCGGGAGACCTGCTGCGCTGGGAGGCCGAGGACCCTGCGGACGGATGACACCGGCCGCCGGGGCCGGTGGTCGGGGCCGGTGGCCGGGGCCGGTGCGTCGCGGAAGCCCCGCGCTGCCGCACGTTCCCTGGAAGTGCTTGTTCGGTGTCGGCGACAGCACGGGACCGGTCAGGAGAATTGACGGTACGTCACTTCTCCTTGCCCGGAGCGGACCCCGCCGTGCCCAGCCGCGCTCCCCGGCTCTCCGCGACCCGCTTGACGTCCCGCAGCGACTCGCTCAGCCGGCTGGCGAGGAAGTGCAGCTCGCCACCGGTCACCCGGCGGTCCGCGAGCAGGTCGGCCGCATGGCCCAGAAGGCCGTCCGCCATGTCGAGCTGAATGCTCTCGATGCCGTCCGCGACCCGTGACACATGGCCGGTGCCGTCACCCAGGACGTAGCACGGCTTGCCCTGTTCCCCCGTCCAGGGCAGTAGCCGCAACGTGAGCCGATCGCACTGCTCGCCGTTCACGCGTCGACCTCCACCCCGTGGACGGACCGGGGGCCGGCGCCCACCCCGTGCACGGCGAGCCACAGCGCGCGCCGCCGCGTCCGCTGCCGCCGCACTTCGGCCAGTTGCCGCTCGTGCACTTCGAGGTGCGGGCGGACCAGCGGGCCGGTCTCCTCGCGCGGAGGGCGTTCGCCGGTGCGGTGGGCGGCCGGCCCTCCGACGTAGGCGCAGGAGTACGGGCTCGGGTACGCGCGCTCGTACGCACGCGAATCCGCCGGTCGGTGCCTCTCTCTGCCGGGGCGCCGGAACCGCAGCAGCGGTTCGAAGAGGCGAGCGATAAAGTCCGTCATGTCAGCCTGCTTTCCTCAGGTCGGCCACGCTCCCGGACCGCGCCCAACGCGGTCGCGGGAGTCTTCTCACTGCGGGCGAGTCCCGTCACCGGGGCTCGCACTGCGCCAGGAGAGCAACGCTAGGGAGAGCCGTAACCAGCAGCAATGGCACTTCGGCCGGAGGCCAGGCGGAAGTGCCACACACCGTCACACGGGCATGCCCACGGCATCGGCAAGGCTGCGCATCTCAGGAGTGAGCGTCCGGCGCCGGGCAAGGATCCCGCTCACGATGTCCTGGGCATAGCGCTGCTTGGGAAACCACTGGGGCGCGGTGGCCCGGAGGCCGGTCAGGATGTCGACGGCCTCCGCGTACTGCCGTGTACGGGCATGGGCATTCGCCACGTCCAAGAGGTGCCGGTTGCGATTGTTCGAGGTCGGGCGCAGACCATGCACCGGTACATTCGCCGCCAGCTTGAGCACCAGGTCGGGACGGTCCACCACCATCGCGTTCTCAGCCCGCTTGAGCGCTACGGTCACAGGGCCGAACGCTTGCAGGAAGTTCCCCTCGGGCGTGTACTCCCGCCCCAGGGCAACCGCCGCAGCGTGTGCCAGCCGGATGGCGTCCTCCGCCTCGCCGGGCCGGTTGTCCCGTACCGCGGCGGCAGACATCCTCAGCAGCAGCCACCCCCAGGCGCTCAGCTCAGCGGGCGTGGCGCGGGAGAGCCGAGGCTCCACTTCGTCAGCCCGCCGAGACGCCAGGTCACGCGCTTCGCCCAGTCGGCCACGCCGGAGCAGGAGCCAGCACATGATGCTGGCTGTCGCTGCGCTGTGGAGCCGGTCGGACGACTCGTCCATCGACCGCTCCAGTGCTGCTTCCGCCGCGTCGAACTGACGCATCTGAGTCAGTAGCCAACCGGTGAGCTGCAAAATCCGCGCACGGACGGCACGCCCCTCGGGATCACTCCGCACCAGGGCTTCGGCATCCCGCAACAGCGAAGGCAGGATCGTGCTCAGCTCCACGAAACGGTCACCCGAAAACAACGGCATCGCGGCGTCCAGTACCTGGCGCACCCCGGCGGTGGTCGGTGGCTCGTCCACGGTGTCGACCACTGACGAGGACAGAAGCACCCGGCGCAAGGGCTTCCACTGGGCGTCCGCATCGACGACATCGTCCTCGGCACGGGAAGCAACCACGAGTTGAGTGGTCGGCACCCGCAGCGCCGCCGCCAGCCGCCGCACGGTCTCCAGCCGCGTGTCCTCCCGCTCCCCCTGCTCCAGCTTGCGGATCAGGGACAGCGAGACACCTGATTCGTTCGCGAGCTCGCGCTGTGACAAGCCCCGGCGTTTGCGGACTTCGCGGAGCCGCTCCCCGACATTGGCACCCATGAAATTGAGCGTACGCCCGGAGACGAATCACGGGAGTCGGAGTTCCCGTAACCACCCATCGGGGGCGCGCTCGTCGACGCGGGGAAACCAAGAAGGCCCGGTCCGTCGACCGGGCCCCTCGGATCCCCCTCCGTGTCAGGCCTCCCCGAATCCCCCCGGATCCCTCCCCGGAAGCCCTGATGCCACGTACGACACGCTAGGTGGCGGAAGGGTTGCACGGCGGATGGAAGAAATTTGATTACGGCACGAGGCGACCGCGAAGTGATCGCGTCCGCAGCGCTTCGATCACGTCGGTCACGAAGGAAGGACGTGCGTGACGTAGCGGTCGGCCACCTCTGCCAGGACTTCCGTGCCGTCCCGGGCCCAGAGGGTCTCGTTGAAGATCTCCACCTCGACCGGCCCCGTGTAGCCGACCGCGTCCACCAGGGCGTGGAAGCGGCGGAAGTCGACCGCGCCGTCGCCCAGCTGCCCCCGGCCCAGCAGGACGCCGGCGGGCAGCGGAGTGATCCAGTCCGCCAGCTGGAACGCGGCGATGCGCTCGCCCGCGCGGGCGATGCCGTCCGCGACGCGGTCGTCCCACCACAGGTGGTACGTGTCGACGACCACGCCCACCTGGTCCGCCGGGAAGCGTTCCGCGAGGTCGAGCGCCTGGTCCAGGGTCGAGACCACGCAGCGGTCCGAGGCGAACATCGGGTGCAGCGGCTCGATGGCCAGGCGTACGCCCCGCTCGGCGGCGTACGGCGCGAGTTCGGCCAGCGCGTCCGCGATGCGCTCGCGGGCGGCGTGCAGGTCACGGCTGCCGGGCGGGAGGCCGCCGGAGACCAGGACCAGGGTGGCGGTGCCGAGTGCGGCGGCCTCGTCGACGGCCCGGCGGTTGTCGGCCAGGGCCGAGGCGCGGTCGGCGTCGCCGACGCCCGTGAGGAAGCCGCCCCGGCACAGGCTGGTGACGGTCAGCCCCGCGTCCCGCATCAGGCGGGCGGCGCGCTCGACGCCGTACTCCTGGACCGGTGCGCGCCACAGGCCCACGCCGGGGACGCCCGCCTTCGCGCAGCCCTCGGCCAGCTCGGGCAGCGACCACTGCTTGATGGTCTCCTGATTGAGGGAGAGCCGGGAGAGGTCACTCACTGGACTCACTGGTCTACTCCGTGCAGGGTGAGGAAGGTCTTCATACGGTCCTCGGCGAGGTGCGGGTCCGGGAACAGGCCCAGGCCGTCGGCCAGTTCGTACGCCCGGGAGAAGTGCGGCAGCGAGCGGGCCGAATGGAGGCCGCCGACCATCGTGAAGTGCGACTGGTGGCCCGCCAGCCAGGCGAGGAAGACGACGCCCGTCTTGTAGAAGCGGGTCGGGGGCTCGAAGAGGTGGCGGGACAGCTCGACCGTGGGGTCGAGGAGCTCGCGGAACTTCTTCGTGTCGCCCGTGTCGAGGGTGCGGACCGCTTCCGCCGCCAGCGGGCCCAGCGGGTCGAAGATGCCCAGCAGCGCGTGGCTGAAGCCGTGGTCGTCGCCCGCGATCAGTTCGGGGTAGTTGAAGTCGTCGCCCGTGTAGCAGCGCACGCCCTTCGGCAGGCGGCGGCGCAGGTCGATCTCGCGCTGGGCGTCCAGGAGCGAGATCTTGATGCCGTCGACCTTGTCGGGGTGCGCGGCGACGACCTCCAGGAAGGTCTCCGTGGCGGCGTCCAGGTCCGTGCTGCCCCAGTAACCGTCGAGCGCCGGGTCGAACATCGGGCCCAGCCAGTGCAGGATCACCGGCTCGGCCGCCTGGCGCAGGAGGTGGCCGTACGCCGTCAGGTAGTCCTCCGGGCCCCGGGCGGCCGCCGCCAGGGCCCGTGACGCCATGAGGATGGCGCGGGCGCCGGTCGACTCGACCAGGGCGAGCTGCTCCTCGTACGCGGCCGTGACGTCCGGGAGGGCGTGGGGGACGCCGGCGGCGAGCTGGTCGGTGCCCACGCCGCAGGCGATCGCGCCGCCGGCCGCTCTGGCCTCGGCGGCCGAGCGGACGATGAGTTCGCTCGCCCCCGCCCAGTCGAGGCCCATGCCGCGCTGCGCCGTGTCCATCGCCTCGGCCACGCCCAGGCCGTGCGACCACAGGTGGCGGCGGAAGGCGAGGGTGGCGTCCCAGTCGATCGCGGCGGGCGCGTCGGGCGACACGTCGGCGTACGGGTCGGCCACCACGTGCGCCGCCGAGTAGACCGTGCGGGAGGTGAGGGGGGCGCCGTGGGGTGCGAGGGCGAAGGGCTCGGTGCGGGGTGCGTAGGCGCGGTGTCCGTGCGCGCCGTGCGGGAGGTTGACCGTCACAGCGACAGCTCCGGAACGTCGCGGCGGCGGCCCTCGGCGGACGCCTGGAGACCGAGCTCCGCGAGCTGGACGCCGCGCGCGCCGGCGAGGAGGTCCCAGGTGTACGGCTCGTCGAGCGCGACGTGGCGCAGGAACAGCTCCCACTGGGCCTTGAAGCCGTTGTCGTACGTGTCGTTGTCGGGGACCTCCTGCCACTGGTCTCGGAAGGAGTGCGTGACCGGCAGGTCCGGGTTCCAGACCGGCTTGGGGGTCGCGCTGCGGTGCTGCACGCGGCAGTTGCGCAGGCCGGCGACGGCGGAGCCGTGCGTTCCGTCCACCTGGAACTCGACGAGTTCGTCGCGGTTGACGCGGACCGCCCAGGAGGAGTTGATCTGGGCCACCGCGCCGCCCTCCAGCTGGAAGATGCCGTACGCCGCGTCGTCGGCGGTGGCGGCGTACGGCTTGCCCTGCTCGTCCCAGCGCTGCGGGATGTGCGTCGTGACGTGCGCCTGGACGGCCGTGACGCGGCCGAACAGCTCGTGCAGTACGTACTCCCAGTGCGGGAACATGTCGACGACGATGCCACCGCCGTCCTCCGCGCGGTAGTTCCAGGAGGGGCGCTGGGCGTCCTGCCAGTCGCCCTCGAAGACCCAGTAGCCGAACTCCCCGCGGACGGAGAGGATCTCGCCGAAGAAGCCGCCGTCGATCAGGCGCTTCAGCTTGAGCAGGCCCGGGAGGAAGATCTTGTCCTGTACGACGCCGTGCTTGATGCCGGCGTCGCGGGCGAGGCGGGCCAGGTCCAGGGCGGCGTCGAGGCCGGTGGCCGTGGGCTTCTCCGTGTAGACGTGCTTGCCGGCGGCGATCGCCTTCCTGATGGCCTCCTCGCGGGCCGAGGTGACCTGCGCGTCGAAGTAGATGTCGACCGTCTCGTCGGCGAGGACGGCGTCGAGGTCCGTGGACCACTCGGTGAGGCCGTGGCGTTCGGCCATCTCCTTGAGCGCGTGTCCGCGGCGGCCCACCAGGACCGGCTCGGGCCACAAGGCCGTGCCGTCGCCGAGGTCCAGGCCGCCCTGCTCGCGGATGGCGAGGATCGAGCGGACGAGGTGCTGGCGGTACCCCATCCGGCCCGTGACGCCGTTCATGGCGATGCGCACTGTCCTGCGTGTCACGAAAGTTCCCTCCGTACGGCCATAGCAAGCGCTTTCTATGCGCTATGAAGCTAGCCTGCGGACAGCTGCTCGTACAAGACCCGGAGGACGACCAGATGACAGTGACCTTGGCGGACGTGGCGGCCCGCGCCCAGGTGTCGCCGGCCACCGTCTCCCGTGTGCTCAACGGCAACTACCCGGTCGCCGCCGCCACCAGGGAGCGGGTGCTGCGCGCGGTCGACGATCTCGACTACGTGCTGAACGGGCCGGCCAGCGCGCTCGCCGCGGCGACGTCGGATCTCGTGGGGATCCTGGTGAACGACATCGCCGACCCGTTCTTCGGGATCATGGCCGGGGCGGCCCAGTCGCAGATCGGCGGGACGGAAGGCACCGGCACCGGCGCGGGGCGGGCGGGGAGCGAGAAGCTCGCGATCGTCTGCAACACGGGAGGATCGCCGGAGCGGGAACTCACGTACCTGACGCTGCTGCAACGCCAGCGGGCGGCCGCGGTGATCCTGACCGGGGGCGCGATCGAGGACCCCGGGCACTCGGCGGCGGTCGCGGCGAAGCTCGCGAAGCTGGCGGACGGGGGTGCGCGGGTGGTGCTGTGCGGGCGGCCGCCGTTGTCGGGGGACGGCGAGTCGGTGGTGGCCGCGCTGACGTTCGACAACCGGGGCGGGGCGCGGCGGCTCACCGAGCACCTGCTGGCGCTGGGGCACCGGAGGATCGGGTACGTCGCCGGGCCGGTGGAGCGTACGACCACGCGGCACCGGCTGGAGGGGCACCGGGAGGCGCTGGCCGAGGCCGGCGTCCCCGACGAGGGCGAGCTGACGGTGCACGGGCCGTACGACCGGCGGTCCGGGTACGACGCGACGCTGGAAATCCTGCGGCGGGATCGGGGGTTGACGGCCGTGGTCGCCGCGAACGACACGGTGGCGCTGGGGGCGTGCGCGGCGCTGCGCGACCGGGGGCTCCGCATCCCGGACGACGTGTCGGTGGCGGGCTTCGACGACCTCCCGTTCTCGGTGGACACGGTGCCCGCGCTGACGACCGTGCGGCTGCCGCTGTACGAGGCGGGGGCGCGGGCGGGCCGGCTGGCCACGGGGCGGGAGGCGCCGCCGCCGGGGGGTGTCGCTTCGGTGGCGGCGGAGCTGGTGGTGCGGGGGTCCACGGGGGCGGTGCGGGGCTGAGGCCCGGGGGCGCGGGCTGGGCGGGGGTGCGGCCGGCGCCGCGGGGGCCGGGCGGGGGCAGGTGGGTGGGTGGTGGTCTGCGGGCACCGCGCACCCCCGGGGCTTCGGCCGGGGGTCCGGGGGTCGCCCCCGGGCAGGCACAGCACGTCCCGGACACCACCCCCTGCGCGGCCCGCCCCCTCGCGCCGGTGGGTGGTGGCCTGCGGGCACCGTACGTCCCGGGGGGCTGGCTCCCTGCGTGGCCCGTCCGTTCGCGGCGGTCGCGGTCAGCGTGTGGTCAGCGCGTCCGCCACCCGGGTGAAGAAGCGGGCGTGCGCCGCGTGGCTGGCCGGGAGTTCCGGGTTCCAGGGGATCACGCGCGCGTCGCCCAGGCGGGCCGCGTCGAAGGGGGTCGCGTTGGCGCGGGTGTCCGCCAGGACGATCTGCGGGGCGAGCGACGCGGCTTCGGGCCAGCCGACGGTGGACCAGTTCGCGCCGCTCCCGGCGGGCGGGTCCGTCAGCCGTACGCCCAGTCCGGCGAGGGCGCGCAGGTCGGGCCAGGAGTGGGGGCGGGCGAGGTGGACCTGGTCGCCGGCCGGGGAGAGGGCCAGGACGCGGGGTGCGTCGTCCGTCGCGGCGGTGCGCAGCCGCTCGCGCGCCGCGTCCAGGGCGACCGGGGGCTCCGCGCCGCCGAGCGAGGCCGCGAGGGCGGCGAAGCGTCCCCGGATCTCGTCGAGCGAACGCCCCTGCCCGACGTCGAGGACCACGACCGGCACCTGGGCTTCCAGATGCTTGGCCGCGGCCGGCTCGATCCCGTAGACCTGGCCGCCCCCGTAGCTGACGGCCACGACGAGGTCGGCCCCGGAGGAGAGGACCCGGTCGGGGTCGAGCGAGCCGCCCGCGCCGAAGTAGGTGACCTCACCGAGCGGGAGCCGGCCGGACTTGGCGCGGTCGGGCGCGGGGCCGTCGTGGTACGAGCCGAAGATGCCCAGGGGAAGGAGGCCGTGGTCCCAGAGGGTCGCGCCCGCCTGTATGTAGGCCACGACCCTGGTGGGCCACCGGGAGGCCGACGACACCTGTCCGCGGTCGTCGCCGAACTGCCATATCGCTGCTGCTTCAGTCATGGGCGAGTCCTGCCCCGCCGGAAGCCGCCGGAAGCTTCCGTGCGCCGCCCGGCGGGGCGTGCGGCGCACGGTTCCGCTTACGGGGTGGACTACCGGGAAGTCGTGGTGGGGACGAAATGATGTGCTGGCAGCCGCACCGCTCGTACGGACCGAAGGAAGGAACACCACAGTGAAGTACGCCTTCTCCACCCTCGGGGTGCCGGGCATGCCGATGAGCGAGGTCGTACGGCTGGCCGCCGGGACCGGTTACGACGGCGTGGAACTGCGCGCGCACCCCGAGGAGCCGGTCCATCCGGGCATCGGCGCGAAAGCGCGGAGGGACGTCGTCGAGCAGTTCGAACGCGCGGGTGTCGAGATCCTGGCGGTGGCGGGGTACACCCAAGTGGCGGCCCCCGGCGAGGACGAGCCCGTGTACGAGGAGCTCCGCGCCCTGCTGGCCCTCGCGCACGACCTGGGCGCGCCGTACGTCCGCGTCTTCCCCGGCGGCGGCGACGGACAGAGCCAGGAGGAGGCGGACGCGACGGCGGCCCGGCGGCTGGGCCTGGCGGCGGAGACGGCGGCCGGCCTGGGCGTGCGGATCCTGCTGGAGACGCACGACTCGCACCGCACCGGCGCGGCGGCCTCGCGCGTCCTGGGACCGGTGGGGCACAAGAACGTGGGCGCGCTGTGGGACGTGATGCACACCTGGCTGGGCGGCGAGACCCCGGCGGCGGCCCACGCCGTACTGGCTCCGCACCTCGGCTACACCCAGGTCAAGGACATCGCGTCGGCCGACGACACGACCCCGCTGGCGCTGGGGGCGGGCGTGCTGCCGCTGGGCGAGTGCCTCGCGCTGCTCGACGACGACGGGTGGGTGTGCTGGGAGTACGAGAAGCGCTGGTACCCGGCGGTGGCGGACCTGCCGGGGCTGCTGGCGGACGGGCGGGCGTACCTGCGGGGCCTGCTGGGCTGACCGGCGGGTGTGCGGGGGGCCGAGGGGGTTCCGGCCGCCCCGTCCGTCTCCTCCGCACCGTTTCCGTGAGATCTCCGTACCGGGGGAACCCGCGGCGAACCGCCTCCGTCCAACCGGCGTACTGCCGGTGGGTCTTCGCAGAGCGGTGTCGGCACTCGCTGACCGCCCCCTCTCCAGCCGCCTGCGGCCGGCGGCACAGCCGCCACTGGCGCGCCCCCTCCGCATGCGCCAGTGGCGGCTCCCCCTCCCCGTTCGGCCCCTTCACCGCGCCCCGTGTGCGACACGGGCTCCTTTGTGCTGCCGCACCCTTGACCTGGCAGTTAGTTTCCGGATATCCGTGACTCCTTGGAAGTTTCCTTCAACTCCGTTGTCGGGTACGGCCGTAAGGAGTTCACGTGCACCACCACCGCACCTCCAGACGCACCCTGCTCAGCGCGACCGCCGCCGCGGTGGCCGCGGCCGCCATCACCACCACGCCGGCCATAGCCGCAGGTGAGGAGTCCACGAGGAGATCCACCCGGGACCGCCTCAAGCGCCTCGTCTCCCGGATGAGCCTGGAGGAGAAGGTCGGCCAGCTCTTCGTGATGCGGGTGTACGGGCACTCCGCGACCGAGCCCGACCAGGTCGACATCGACCTCAACCTGAAGGAGACGGGGGTCAGGACCGCCGCCGAACTCGTCGCGAAGTACCACGTCGGCGGCATCATCTACTTCACCTGGGCGCACAACACCCGTGACCCCCATCAGATCGCCGGTCTGTCGAACGGGATCCAGCGGGCCGGGCTCGCGCAGGGCACCCCCGTCCCCCTCCTCATCTCCACCGACCAGGAGCACGGCATCGTCGCCCGCGTCGGCAGGCCCGCGACCCTCGTGCCGGGTGCGATGGCGCTCGGGGCCGGCGGCTCGCACGCCGACGCGCGGAAGGCGGCGCAGATCGCGGGGGCCGAGCTGGCCGCCATGGGCATCGTGCAGAACTACGCGCCCGTCGCGGACGTCAACGTCAACCCCGCCAACCCCGTCATCGGCGTACGGTCCTTCGGGTCCGATCCGCAAGCCGTCGCCGGGATGGTCGCCGCGCAGGTCAAGGGGTACCAGGGCGCCGGGATCGCCGCGACCTCCAAGCACTTCCCCGGGCACGGCGACACCAAGGACGACAGCCACTACTCCCTCCCGACGATCCGTCACACCGCCGAGCAGTGGGAGGAGCTGGACGCCCCGCCGTTCCGCGCCGCCATCGCCGCCGGCATCGACTCGATCATGACCGCCCACATCGTCGTACCGGCCCTCGACCCGGCCGAGGACCCGGCGACGCTCTCCAGGCCGATCCTGACCGGGGTCCTGCGCGAGCGGCTGGGATACGACGGGGTCGTGGTGACCGACTCCCTCGCCATGGCGGGCGTACGCCAGAAGTACGGCGACGACCGGGTACCCGTCCTCGCGCTCCTCGCCGGGTGCGACCAGCTGCTGAACCCGCCGGACCTGCCCACCGCCTGGAACGCCGTCCTCAAGGCCGTGCGGGACGGGGAGATCAGCATGGCGCGGATCGAGGAGTCGGTCCTGCGGATCCTGCTCCTCAAGGACAAGCTGGGGCTGTTCCGCTCTCCTTACACCTCCCCCGAGGAGGTCGACCGGACCGTGGGCGTGCGGGCGCACCTCGCCGCGGCGGACAGGATCGCCGAGAAGACGACCACCCTGCTCGCCAACGAGGGCCGGCTGCTGCCGCTCAGCCGCCGTACGCACAAGAACGTGCTGGTGGTCGGGGCCGACCCCGCGTCGCCCTCCGGTACCACCGGGCCGCCCACCACCGTCGTCGCCGGGGCCCTGACCGGACTCGGCTTCACCGCCACGGCCCTGTCCACCGGGATCACCCCGACCCGGGCGAAGATCGACGAAGCGGTGGCGGCGGCCAGGGGCAAGGACGTGGTGGTCGTGGGGACGTACAACGTCTCGGCGACCAGTCCGCAGCGCACGCTCGTCCGCGAGCTGGCGGCGACCGGGGTGCCCGTCGTCACCCTCGCCATCCGCAATCCGTACGACATCGCCCAGCTCGACGGGACGGGGCTGCGGGCGAGCGTCGCGGCGTACTCGTGGACCGATGTCGAACTGCGCGCGGCGGCGCGGGTCATCGCGGGCCATGCCCGGCCCGGAGGGAAGCTGCCCGTTCCGGTGCAGCGGGCGGACGATCCGGCGAAGGTGCTGTATCCGGTCGGGTACGGGCTGACGTACTAGGCGTACGCGCCGTACGCCGGACCATCGGCGCACCACCACCAGCTGCGGTGGGCTGCGCCCGCCGGGTGTGAGTCTTCGTCACATCCGGCGGGCGCGGCCGGACGCGTTACGGGCGCAGGGTCTGCCGCTGCTCCGTACCGCGCTTGTCGAGCTTCGCGTCGTACGACGCCAGCGGCTTCGCCTTCGACGGGTCCTCCTGGACGGCGGCCGGGGCCACGCCCGCCCATTCGAGGATCGCGGCGGTCGCCTTCGCCTTCTGCTCGGGTACCAGGCCCGCGACGTTGGCGCCGTGGTTGGCGCCGGGCGCGGTGAAGACGTAGGAGTCGCGCGCGCCCTTGCCGAGGCGGAACGGCTCGGCGCTCCACGGGTCGTTCTGCCCGTTCACGAACAGCATCCGCGTGGCGTTGTGCCGCACCCAGCCGTCCACGTCGCGCATGACGCTCGGATCGAACTTCATCGGGATGTCGCGCGGCACGTAGACGCGCGGCTGGAAGAAGTCCGGGCCGTACTTCATGAGGCCGTCGAGGTGCGGGTACTTCACCTGCGGCGCGCCCATCTGGGTGCCCGCCTGGTAGTAGTACGGCGTGTACGTGGCCAGGCTCTGGTCGCTGTACGCGGCGAAGCCGGAGATCTGGTCGACGTAGTCGTAGAGGACCTGGTCGGAGGAGTCGGCGGCGGGCACGTCCGCGCAGTCGCTCTCCTTGCTGTACTGCCAGAAGGCCCACACGAAGTCCAGGACCGTCGACTCGTACGCCTTGTCCAGGCTGCCGACGGTCTCGAAGGTGGCGTTCTCGGCGTCCGCCCACTCCTTGAGCTTCGCGGTCAGCGGACCGCGCCGCTCGAGCGCCTCGCGCTGCACGGCGTTCAGCGCGTCGCGGCACTCCTTGGTGCCGACGCCGCGGAAGAAGCGGTCGTACGCCGAATCCTCCTTGTTCACCACGTCGTTGGGGGCGACGTACGCGACGACGCCGTCCATGTCGCGCGGGTAGAAGCGCTCGTAGTACGTCGCGGTCATGCCGCCCTTGGAACCGCCGGTGGAGAGCCACTTCTTGGAGTAGATCTTCTTCAGCGCGGTGAAGATGCGGTGCTGGTCGCTCGCGGCCTGCTCGATGTCGAGTTTCGACCAGTCGGCGGGCGCGGGGCGGGACGGAGTGAAGAAGCGGTACTCCATCGACACCTGGTTGCCGTCGACGATCCGCGTCGGCTCGCTGCGGCCGGGGTTCGTCGAGACGTTGTACCCGCTGGTGAAGAAGACCGTCGGGCGGTTGACGTCCTTGTGCAGCAAGGTGACGCGCTGCTTGAAGGTGCCCTTGGACGGGCGCCGGTGGTCGACCGGCTGGGTGTAGTTCAGTACGAAATAGCGGTAGCCGGTGTACGGCTTCTCCTCGACCAGGCTCATGCCCGGTATCGCGAGGATCCGCTCCTTGATGTCCTGGATGTCCTGCTCGGTGCTGCCCGGCCCGGCGGTGGTGGCCGCCCCGGCCGGTGCGCCGCTGAGCCCGACGGTGCCTATGAGCACCGCGGCCGACAGCAGCGTTCTGAGCGCCTTGCGCATTCGCCCTCCCCTGTTCAGTCACAGACGACGGGGCGAACCTAGCCGGGCAACTCCCGTATCACCAGCCTCAGCAGAGAATCCAGCCGGTGGACGCCTTCCTGGTGCCGACCGAACCGTGCGCCCGCACGCAGCGGTTGAGGGCGTAGACCGTCACCGGCCCCGCGCGGTGGGTGAACCGGCCGCTGTCCTTGGCGGCCCGGCTGCCGCGCGCCTGGATGGTGACGGACATGCTCTGCCGTGCGCCGGGGCGCTTGGCGACGGTGACGGCGCAGGCGTAGCGGCGGCTCTTGTAGACGCGCAGTTCACCGGTGGCGAAGGCGACCGTCTTGACCTTGCGGCCGGAGCAGGCCGCGACCGCCTCGGCGCTCCCGGCGCCGGGGCCCGTGAGGGTCAGTCCCGCCACCGCGACCGCCACGGCAAGTCCGTACATCAGGTGTTTTCTCATCGCCCCACCGAACACTCGCGCCCTCTTCCCCCTCGTGAGCGTACGCACACACGTGCGTACGGACGCCCGAGGGGGGTGGCTCGGTTGCGGACAGCGCGAGGGAGATCCGGGACGCCGCGGCGGGTGGCGGCCCGCCGTGCTCAGACCGCCGCCGGCTCGTCCTCGCCGACGAACGTGCGCCACAGCCGGGCGTACGTCCCGCCCAGGGCCAGCAGTTCGTCGTGCGTGCCGTCCTCGACGACCCGGCCGTGGTCCATGACCACGACCCGGTCGGCCCGCGCCGCCGTCGTCAGGCGGTGCGCGACGACCAGGGTGGTGCGGCGGCCGGTGAGCCGGTCCGTGGCCTGGTTGACCTGGGCCTCGGTGGCGAGGTCCAGGGCGGCGGTCGCCTCGTCGAGGAGCAGGACGTCCGGGTCGACGAGTTCGGCGCGGGCGAGCGCGATGAGCTGGCGCTGGCCAGCGGAGAGGTTGCGGCCGCGTTCGGCGACCTCGTGCAGGTAGCCGCCTTCGAGGGTGGCGATCATGTCGTGCGCGCCGACCGCGCGGGCCGCCGCCTCGACCTCGGCGTCGGTGGCGTCGCGCCGCCCGTAGGCGATGGCGTCGCGGACCGTGCCCGCGAAGAGGTACGCCTCCTGCGGTACGACGCCGAGGCGGTGCCGGTACGCCGTGATGTCGAGGTCGCGCAGATCGGTGCCGTCGGCCGTGACGCGCCCGGAGGTCGGGTCGTAGAAGCGGGCGACGAGCTTGACGACGGTGGACTTGCCCGCGCCGGTCTCCCCGACGAAGGCGACGGTCTGGCCGGCCGGGATGCGCAGGTCGATCCCGCTGAGTGCCTCTTCGGGTTCGTCGGCGGCCCCGTACTGGAAGCGCACGTCCTCGAAGGCGATCTCGCCGCGCAGCGACAGGACGTCCTTCGGCCGCTCGGCGGCGGCGGTCGACGTGGGTTCCCGCAGGAGCTCCTGAATGCGCCTCAGGGAGACGGTGGCCTGCTGGTACCCGTCGAAGACCTGCGAGAGCTGCTGCACGGGCGCGAAGAACAGGTCGATGTAGAGGAGGTACGCGACGAGCGCGCCCGTGGTCAGCGTGCCCGCCTCGACCCGCCCCGCGCCGACGATCAGCACCGCGGCGGCGGCGGCCGACGACAGCAGCTGGACGAACGGGAAGTAGACGGAGATCAGCCACTGGCCGCGCACGCGCGCCTCGCGGTAGCTGTCGCTGCGCTCAGCGAACCGCTCGGCGCCGGTGCGCTCGCGCCGGAACGCCTGGACGATGCGCAGCCCGGACACCGACTCCTGGAGGTCGGCGTTGACGACACCCACCCGGTCGCGCGCCAGCTCGTACGCCCTGACGCTCGACTTCCGGAAGAAGTACGTGCCGATGACCAGCACCGGCAGCGTCGCGAAGACCACCAGGGCCAGCTGCACGTCGATGACGAGGAGCGCGACCATGATGCCGAAGAAGGTGACGAGGGAGACGAAGGCGGTGACGAGACCGGTCTGGAGGAACGTCGACAGGGCGTCGACGTCCGTCGTCATGCGGGTCATGATGCGGCCGGTCAGCTCGCGCTCGTAGTAGTCGAGGCCGAGGCGCTGGAGCTGGGCGAAGATCTTGAGCCGGAGCGCGTAGAGCACGCGCTCGCCGGTCCGGCCGGTCATCCGCATCTCGGCGGTCTGCGCGGCCCACTGCGCGAGCACGGACAGCAGCGCGAGCCCGGACGCCGCCCACACCGCGCCGAGCGCGAGCCGGGTGACGCCCTCGTCGATGCCGTGGCGGATCAGGACCGGCAGGAGCAGCCCCATGCCGGCGTCGACGGCGACGAGTACGAGGCTGACCAGCAGCGGCAGCCCGAAGCCGCGCAGGAGGCGGCGCAGGCCGTACGACTCCTCGGGCTGGACTGCGCGGTCCTCGTCGACGTCCGGTACGTCGTCGGCCGGCGGCAGCGCGGCGACCTGGGCGAGCAGTTCGGGGGTGGCCGGCATGCCGGGCGCGTGGTCGGTGTCCCGGCCGCCGGACGAGGTCTCGTCCCGTACCCACAGGTCGGGCGTGATGCCGCGCTCGGCGTCGAACTCGGCGTCCAGCTCCGCCTGCACGGACCGGTCGTCGGCCGGCTGCGGCGCCTTGGTGAGGAGGTGTCCGGGCGATACGCCGCCGAGCTCGTCGGGGTCGGTGAGCAGCCGCCGGTAGAGGGCGCAGCGCCGCTGGAGCTCCTCGTGCGTACCGATGTCGGCGAGGCGGCCGCCGTCGAGCACGGCGATGCGGTCGGCGAGGTTGAGGGTGGAGCGGCGGTGGGCGATGAGCAGCGTCGTACGCCCCGCCATGACGGACCTCAGCGCCTCGTGGATCTCGTGCTCGACGCGGGCGTCCACGGCGGACGTGGCGTCGTCGAGGAGGAGCAGGCGGGGGTCGGTGAGGATGGCGCGGGCGAGGGCGATGCGCTGGCGCTGGCCGCCGGAGAGCGTGAGGCCGTGTTCGCCGACGGCCGTGTCGTAGCCGCTGGGCAGCCCGGAGATGAAGTGGTGGGCCTGGGCGGCGCGGGCGGCGGTCTCGATCTGCTCGTCGGTCGCGTCCGGCAGCCCGTACGCGATGTTGGCGCGGACGGTGTCGGAGAACAGGAAGCTGTCCTCCGGTACGAGCCCGATGGCGGCCCGCAGCGAGTCGAGGGTGAGCTCGCGGACGTCGTGCCCGCCGACGAGGACGGCGCCGTGGGACACGTCGTAGAAGCGCGGCAGGAGGAGGGAGACGGTGGACTTGCCGCTGCCGGAGGAGCCGACGACGGCGACGGTCTCGCCGGACCGGATTTCGAGGGAGAAGCCGTCGAGGACGGGCCGGTCGTCGGCGTAACCGAAGGTCACGTCGTCGAACTCGACGGTCGCGGGGGCGTCGGCGGGAAGTTCCCTGGTCCCGTCCTCGATGGACGGCTCGGTGTCGATCAGCTCCAGGACGCGCTCGACACCGGCCCGCGCCTGCTGGCCGACGGTGAGGACCATGGCGAGCATGCGGACGGGGCCGACGAGCTGGGCGAGGTAGGTGGAGAAGGCCACGAACGTGCCGAGGGTGATCTGCCCGCGCGTCGCGAGCCAGCCGCCGAGGGCGAGCATCGCGACCTGGCCGAGGGCGGGCACGGACTGGAGGGCCGGGGTGTACCGGGAATTGAGCCGGACGGTCCGCATGCGCCCGGCGAAGAGCCGCCGGCCGACCTCGCGCAGCTTGCCGGTCTCCTGCTCCTCCTGGCCGAAGCCCTTGACGACGCGTACGCCGGAGACGGCGCCGTCGACGACGCCCGCGACGGCGGCGGCCTGGCCCTGGGCGTACCAGGTGGCCGGGAAGAGCCGGGTGCGGCTGCGCTTGGCGATGAACCAGAGGGCGGGGGCGACGGCGAGGGCGACGAGGGTCAGGAGCGGCGAGAGCCACGCCATGATCGCGAGGGAGATGAGGAACAGCAGGATGTTCCCGATGGTCATCGGGAGCATGAAGAGGAGGCTCTGGATGAGCTGGAGGTCGCTGGTGGCGCGGCCGACGACCTGGCCGGTGGAGAGCTCGTCCTGACGGCGCCCGTCGAGGCGGGTGATGGTCCCGTACATCTCGGTGCGCAGGTCGTGCTGGACGTCGAGGGCGAGGCGGCCGCCGTAGTAGCGGCGTACGTAGGTGAGGACGTACACGACGAGGGCCGCGGCGATCAGCAGCCCGGTCCATACGGCGAGGGACTTGGAGCCGTCCCCGATGACGTCGTCGATGACGACCTTGGTGATCAGCGGGACGAGCGCCATGACGGCCATGCCGCCGAGCGACGACCCCAGTGCGAGCACGACATTGCGCCGGTACCTCCAGGCATAGCCCGCCAGCCGCCGTGCCCACCCTTGATCTGCCGCCGCCACTGGTGCCTCCCGGTCGTCCTGATCTGCCGGAAGTCACCAACGCGGTGAGGTGCGGATTTCATCCCGCCGGACCGAAGGCGGGTCTTCGGGCCCAGGACCACGCGCGGGCGCACCGGGACATGTGCCGGTGCGCCCGTGCTCCCCGGCGCCGCCGGCGCCGGGTCTCCCGCTCGAGGGGGGCCGGTCAGTCCGTACCGAACTCCATCGCCGCGCGGTCCAGCATCTCGTCGTCACTGGAGACCTCGCCGCGGGAGGCGATGGCCTCGGCGCCGCCCTCCGGCATGGTGCCGATCAGTCCGGTCGCGGCCGCCTGGGCGGCGCCGATGGCGGGATTGGCGGTGCCGATCAGGCCGAGTCCGGCGTACTGCTCCAGCTTGGCGCGCGAGTCGGCGATGTCGAGGTTGCGCATGGTGAGCTGGCCGATCCGGTCCACCGGGCCGAACGCCGAGTCCTCGGTGCGTTCCATGGACAGCTTGTCCGGGTGGTAGCTGAACGCCGGGCCCGTGGTGTCGAGGATCGAGTAGTCCTCACCGCGCCGCAGCCGCAGCGTCACCTCGCCGGTGACGGCCGTGCCGACCCAGCGCTGGAGCGACTCGCGCACCATCAGCGCCTGCGGGTCCAGCCAGCGGCCCTCGTACATCAGCCGGCCGAGGCGCCGTCCCTCGTTGTGGTACTGGGCGAGGGTGTCCTCGTTGTGGATCGCGTTGACCAGGCGCTCGTACGCCGCGTGCAGCAGGGCCATGCCGGGCGCCTCGTAGATGCCGCGGCTCTTGGCCTCGATGATCCGGTTCTCGATCTGGTCGGACATGCCCATGCCGTGGCGGCCGCCGATGGCGTTGGCCTCCATCACCAGGTCGACCGGCGAGGCGAACTCCTCGCCGTTGACCGTCACCGGACGGCCCTGGTCGAAGCCGATGGTCACGTCCTCGGTGGCGATCTCGACTTCGGGGTCCCAGAACCGCACGCCCATGATGGGCTCCACGGTCTCCACACCGGTGTCCAGGTGCTCCAGGGTCTTGGCCTCGTGGGTGGCGCCCCAGATGTTGGCGTCGGTGGAGTACGCCTTCTCCGTGCTGTCCCGGTAGGGCAGGTCGTGGGCGAGCAGCCACTCCGACATTTCCTTGCGGCCGCCGAGCTCGGTCACGAAGTCCGCGTCCAGCCAGGGCTTGTAGATCCGCAGGTGCGGGTTGGCGAGCAGGCCGTAGCGGTAGAACCGCTCGATGTCGTTGCCCTTGAAGGTCGAGCCGTCGCCCCAGATCTGTACGTCGTCCTCGAGCATCGCCCGGACCAGGAGGGTGCCCGTGACGGCGCGGCCGAGCGGCGTGGTGTTGAAGTAGGCGCGCCCGCCCGAGCGGATGTGGAACGCCCCGCAGGCGAGTGCGGCCAGGCCCTCCTCGACCAGCGCCGCGCGGCAGTCGACCAGGCGCGCGATCTCGGCGCCGTAGGTCTTCGCGCGGCCGGGCACCGAGGCGATGTCGGGCTCGTCGTACTGGCCGATGTCGGCGGTGTAGGTGCACGGGACGGCGCCCTTGTCGCGCATCCATGCGACCGCGACCGAGGTGTCGAGGCCGCCTGAGAAGGCGATGCCGACGCGCTCGCCGGCGGGCAGGGAGGTGAGGACCTTGGACATAGGAAGAGTATGCATGATGGCGCATGGTCATGCAAAGGCAGTCCGGGTCCCCGTGTCCTGTGCCGCCGGGGAGAAGGAGCTCGCCGCCCGGCGGTGATACGTCCGTCGCCGCGTTCCGCGGACGTACCACCGCCGTCCGGCGGGCCGGGTCAGGGCTTCGGCACCGCCGGGATCGCCTCGCGCGGGGTCTGCGTGGGGGCGTACAGCGTGGAGGCGGAGGCCGTGGGGTTGAGGGCCTTGTGGATCGCCCGGGACACGGCCTGGACGGTGTTCACACCGTCGTTCATGGTGGGGTTGTCGTGGGTGAGCACCGTGATCGCGTAGTCGTGGCGGCTGCCCGTGAACGCGCCGACGGAGTGCACCCGCCAGCCGTGCGTGGAGCGGGGCAGCCAGCCGTTCTTCACCTGGATCGTGGCGGTGGACGGGGCTCCGGCCGGAGTGCCCCAGCGCTGGGAGGAGACGACCTTGCCCATCAGGCCGAGGGTGTACTTCCGCGCGTTGTCGCTCAGGACGGTGTTCTTCGCGGTGAGCAGCGCGAGCAGCTTCTGCTCGTCGCGCGCGGTGATCTGCGTCAGGCCCCAGTAACCGCCGGTGCCGGGGACGGTCTGCGTCATTCCGGCGGCGGCCAGGAAGCCCTTGATCTTCGTCATGCCGAGCTGGCGCCACAGCGCGCTGGTGGCGTTGTTGTCCGACTTGGTGATCATGTCGGTGGCGAGCTTGGCCTCACGGGACGTCAGGTAGCGGTTGGTCTTCTTGGCGTCCCACAGCAGCGCGGCGAGGACGGTCACCTTGACCACGCTCGCGGAGTCGTACTTCTGCGTGGCGCGCAGGGTGCAGGTGGTCTTGGTGGTGCGGTCGTACAGCGAGAGGGCCGTCGTGGACTTCCGCCCCTTGAGCGCGGCGGTGATGTCCTTCGTCAGCTTGGCCGCGAGGCCCGCCTTGCCCGAGGTGCAGGCCACCGCCGGCGCGGTGGCAGCGGCGGCGGGCGCCGCGGTGACAGCGGGAGCCAGTGCGCCCAGTGCCAGTGCTGCGGCGATCGCTCCGCGGTGTATGCGGTGGTGTGTCATGGTGTGGGTCCCCGTCCCCTTGGTGTTTCTGCCGTCCCCTTGTGTTCCTGGCTGAAATGACTCTTCAGGGGCGGAAAGGTTGCACGGGAGGCGAGCGCGGAATCGGAGTTCTCCGCGAAATCCCTCTGGGTAGTGATGCCTTCCCACGGACGGAACCGGGAGGGACATGGCAACCGCCAAGCCGAGCGAGGCCCAGCTCTGCGGCCGGCTCTACGCGACGCTCGCCGCGCTGCAGAAGCTCAGCGCACCGGGGGGCAACCACTCGCTGGGGCAGCCCGGCGCATCGGCGAGGGCCGCCGAGAGGCCCTTCGACCGCATGAACGCGTACCTGGAGAAGATGGGCCCCTACTTCCTGAAGGCACGCGGACGCGGCCACGGCGAGGCCGCCGCCGCGCTCCTGCGGTCGATACCCGACCTGCTGCCCCCGGGGAAGGAGCTCCCGCGCGCCTTCGGCCACGAAGAACGCCAGGAGTTCTGCGAGAGCCGGTTCCTGCACGCGCAGACGCTCCGGGAGGAGCACCCGGCGCTGGCGTAGCCGGGCCGGGTGCCCGGCCGGACCGTCAGAGGTGCGTCGGGGCGAACATCCGCAGCAGGGCCGGGAGGACGAGCACCGAAGGGCCGGGGGCCGACAGGGACCCGGCCAGGTCTTCGGCCAGGGTCTCCGGGGTCGTGCGGCGCGCCGGTACGCCGAAGGACTCGGCCAGGGCGACGAAGTCCGGGCGGGACAGCTCCGTGCCGGTGGCCTCGTCGAAGGCGTCGGTCATGTACTCGCGGAGGATGCCGTACCCGCCGTCGTCCACGATCAGCCAGGTGACCGGGAGGTTGTGCTGGCGGGCGGTGGCGAGTTCGGCGATCGAGTACATCGCGCCGCCGTCGCCGGAGACCGCGAGGACGGGGCGGGTGGGGTCCGCCGCCGCCGCGCCGAGCGCCGCCGGGAAGCCGTAGCCGAGACCGCCCGCGCCCTGCGCCGAGTGCATGGTGTTGGGGTGGCGGGGGTCGAAGGCCGACCAGGCCCAGTAGGCGAGGATCGTCATGTCCCAGAAGCTGGGGGACGCGTCCGGCAGCGCCTCCCGGACGGAGGCGAGCAACTGCTGCTCCAGCGGCAGGTCCTGGGACGCGATGCGCTCCCGCACCTTCGCCAGGACGTCGCTCACGCGCTCGCGCGCCGTCCCGTCCTCGCGGTCCTCCACCGTCTCCAGGAGCGCCGACAGCGCCAGGCGGGCGTCCGCGTGGATGCCGAGTGCCGGGTGGTTGGACTCCAGCTTGCCGAGGTCCGCGTCGATCTGGACGACCCGGCCGCGCGGCTCGAACGTGTGGTAGTTCGAGGAGAGCTCCCCCAGGCCCGAACCGACGACGAGCAGGACGTCCGCGTCTTCGAGGAAGTCCGTCGTGTGGCGGTCCTCCAGCCAGGACTGGAGGGAGAGCGGGTGCGTCCACGGGAACGCGCCCTTGCCGCCGAAGGTCGTGACGACCGGCGCGTCCAGCTTCTCGGCGAGCGCGAGCAGTTTGCCGGAGGCGTCGGAGCGGACGACACCGCCGCCCGCGATGATCGCCGGGCGCGCGGCCGTCGACAGCAGGTGGGCGGCGACGGCCGTCAGTTCGGGGCGCGGGGGCAGTTCGCGCGGGGTCGCGTCCATCGCCGTGACGACGGGGAGGGAGGTCCGCGCGAGCAGGACGTCCTGGGGGATCTCGATCCACACCGGGCCGTGCGGGGCGGTCAGGGCCGACTCCCACGCCTCGGCGATCGCCGACGGGATCTGCGACGCCGTACGGACCGTGTGGACCGACTTCACGATGTCCCTGAACGACGCCTTCTGGTCGCGCAGTTCGTGCAGGTAGCCGTGGCGGCCGCCGCCGATGCCGGCCGACGGGACCTGGCTGCTGATCGCGAGGACGGGCGCGGACGCCGCCGCCGCCTCCTGGAGCGCGGCGAGCGACGTCAGGGCGCCCGGGCCGGTGGAGAGGAGCAGCGGGGCCGCCTCTCCGGTGATCCGGCCGTACGCGTCGGCGGCGAAGCCCGCGTTGTTCTCGACGCGCAGGCCGACGTACGAGAGCGAGGAGCGGCGCAGCGCGTCGAACATCCCGAGCGCGTGCTGGCCCGGGAGGCCGAAGACCGTGGTCGCGCCGAGGCCCTGGAGGGTTTCGACGACGAGGTCACCGCCGTTGCGGCCGGGGGGCGGGCTGAGCGCCGCAGCGGTCTGCGCCTCGGTGGGCCGCAGGACCAGGTCGTGGTCGTGGGTCATGCGTACATCCCTTCCGGGCCGGGCCTGGCGGCCCGGTGCCGACGTTCCGGCCGCGCGCCGTGGCCGGCCCGCCGTACGCGCGCGTGCGCGGCGGGCGGGCCGGTGCCGGCTCGGCGATGAGGTTACTTCGCGCCGCGCTCCGCGCCCTGGGCGCGGCCGGCCGCGATCTGCCGGGACATGATCGTCGTCAGCTCGTACGCGGTGTGGGAGGCGGCGACCGAGGTGATCTCCGCGTGGTCGTACGCCGGCGCGACCTCGACCACGTCGGCCGAGACGAGGTTGCAGGAGGACAGGCCGCGCAGGATCTCCAGCAGTTCGCGGGAGGTCATGCCGCCCGCCTCGGGGGTGCCGGTGCCGGGCGCGTGGGCCGGGTCGAGGCAGTCGATGTCGATGGAGATGTAGAGGGGGCGGTCGCCGATGCGCTGGCGGAGCTGGTCGGCGACCTCGTCGGCGCCGCGCCGGTAGACGTCGGCGGAGGTGACGATGCCGAAGCCCATCTTCTCGTCGTCGGTCAGGTCCTGCTTGCCGTACAGCGGGCCGCGCGTACCGACGTGGGAGAGCGCCTCGGTGTCGAGGATGCCCTCCTCGACGGCCCGGCGGAACGGCGTGCCGTGGGTGTACTCGGCGCCGAAGTACGTGTCCCAGGTGTCCAGGTGCGCGTCGAAGTGGAGCAGGGCGACCGGGCCGTGCTTCTTCGCGACCGAGCGGAGGATCGGGAGCGCGATGGTGTGGTCGCCGCCGAGCGTCATCATGCGGGCGCCGGTGGAGAGCAGGTCGTCGGCCGCGGCCTCGATCGTGTCGACGGCCTCGTTGATGTTGAACGGGTTGGCGGCGATGTCACCGGCGTCCGCGACCTGCGCGAGCGCGAACGGCGAGGCGTCCTGCGCCGGGTTGTACGGGCGCAGGAGGCGCGAGGCCTCGCGGATCGCGTTGCCGCCGAAGCGGGCGCCGGGGCGGTAGGAGACGCCGGAGTCGAAGGGCACGCCGACCACGGCGACGTCGGCCCGGCCGCCGACCTCGTCGAGGCGGGGCAGCCGCGCGAACGTCGCGGGACCCGCGTACCGCGGGATGCGGGAGGAGTCGACGGGGCCGCGGAACTGCTGCTCGCTGCTGCTGCTCATGTGAAATGCCTTCCTTCTTACGCTTCTTTGCGCTTTGTAGCGATTTATGACTTTAGCCGGGCAGAGGGGCGGGCGTGGACTCGGGCTCGTCCTCCGCGCCCCGGCCCGCCAGCCGCTCGCGCCAGGCCGCCAGGACGGCGGCGTCGGTCGGACGGGTGGCGAGGCTGACGGCGACGTACGCCGCGAGCGACAGCAACAGGCCGTAGTAGACGGGCTCGTTGGCGAGGATGCCGTACCGGGCCATCAGGCCGACGACGCCGAGTCCGCCGACGGTGACGGCCGCCAGGGCGCCGTACACCGTGCCGCGCTTCCACAGCAGGCCTCCGAGGATCGGCACCAGCAGACCGCCGACCAGCAGGTTGTAGGCGACGGTGAGTGCCTCGACGACGTTGTTCAGGGCGATCGCGATGCAGACGACCGCGATGCCCATGATCAGGATGAAGATGCGGTTGCCGCGCACCTCGTCGTGGACCTCGCCCTCCGGTCCACCCTTCGACACGGCGCCGCGCAGCCGCGACCAGATGTCGTTGTTGGCGACGGTGGCGCAGGCGATCAGCGCGCCCGACGAGGTCGACATCACGGCCGCCAGCGCCGCGGCGAGGACCAGGCCGCGTACGCCCATGGGCAGCTCGTCCTTGACGATGGTCGCGAAGGCGTCGTCGGCGTGGGGCAGCTTGGGGTAGAGGACCTTGGCCGCGGTGCCGATGACGGCGCCGGCGAGGGCGTAGACGAGGCAGTACGTACCGGCGACCGTGCCGCCGTAGCGCGCGACCTTGTCGCTGCGGGCGGTGAAGACGCGCTGCCAGATGTCCTGGCCGATCAGCATGCCGAACGTGTAGATCAGCACGTACGTGAAGATCGTCTCGCCGCCGATGCCGAGCGGGTCGAAGTACTCGGTGGGCAGCTGCGCCTTCATCTCGCCGAAGCCGCCGGCCTTGACGACCGCGATCGGCAGGAGCAGGAGCAGCACGCCGATCGTCTTGACGACGAACTGCACCATGTCGGTGAGCGTGATCGACCACATGCCGCCGAGCGTCGAGTACGCGACGACGACGGCGCCGCCGAGGACGATCGAGAAGGCGCGGTCCATGCCGAAGATGACGTCGAAGATCGTGGCGTACGCGATGGTCGACGTGACGGCGAGCATGAGCATGTACGCCCACATGACGACGCCCGAGATGATGCCGGCGCGGCCGCCGCCGTAGCGGAGGTCGAGCATCTCGGAGACGGTGTAGACCTTCAGGCGGGCGATGCGCGCGGAGAAGAAGACGCTGAGGGCGAGGAGTCCGAGGCCGATGGTGAAGACCATCCAGGCGCCGGAGAGACCGTACTGGTAGCCGAGGCCGACGCCGCCGATGGTGGAGGCGCCGCCGAGGACGATGGCGGCCATCGTGCCGGAGTACATGGCCGGCCCGAGGCGGCGTCCCGCCACCAGGAACTCGCTCTTGGACTTGGCGCGGCGCATGCCCCACCAGCCCATGGCGACCATACCGGCCAGGTAGATGACGATCACTGTGTAGTCGACGGCCATGGGCCCTCCTTCGCGCGCTCAGTGGCGTGTCGTGCAGAGATGTGTGCGGAGCGCGGCAGCTCTTCTGCGGGGACATCCGCCCGTACCCGCGGCCACCGGTCGGGTCGACATTAAGTGGCCGAAAGGCGACACTGAAGTGTACGTTTCATCTACTTTCCAGATCTCAAATGGATGGACCGTCCATGCCGGACACCCCGCCCCCTCCCTCCCCTCCGACCCCGCCGGTTTCGCTGGCGGCGCTGCTGGCGCGGGAGGAGCTCGGCCTGCGCCGGATCGCGGGCCCCGAGGAGGCGGATCTGCACTGGGTGCACACGTCGGAGATGGCCGACCCGTACCCGTACCTGCTCGGCGGGGAGCTCCTCCTGACCGCGGGGGTCCAGCTCACGGACCCGGACCGGTACGTGGCCCGGGTGGTGGAGGCGGGCGCGGCGGCGCTCGGTTTCGGCGTCACGCCGGTGTACGACACGGTGCCGCCCGCCCTGGTGGCCGCCTGCGAGCGCCACGGCCTGCCCCTGGTGGAGGTGGAGCCCGCGACCACGTTCTCGGGGATCGCCCGCGCGGTGTGGCGGCTGATGGCGGAGGCCCGCCACCGCGAGCTGCGCCGGGTCACGCAGGCCCAGCAGGGCCTGGCCACGGCGGCGGCCCGCCCCGATCCGGTCCCGGCGGTGCTGCGGCAGCTGACGGCGCGGCTCGGCGGGGCGTGGGCGGTGCTGCTGTCGGCGGAGGGCGCGCCCCTGGCGACGGCGGGCCGCTCCCCGTCGCCGGAGACCCACGCGGCCCTGTCCCGGCTGACCCGGGTGGTGAATCCGCCCCCGGACGAGGCCCCCGCCCGGGCCGTGCCCGCCTCCGCGACCGACACCGCCGGTGACAGCCATCTCGCCGCGTACGCCCTCGCGGGCGGCCAGCGGCTCGTTCTCGGGGTGGCCTCCGAGCGGCGCGAGGCCGGGGACCACACCATCGCGGGCGTCGCCGTCGTCCTGCTGTCCCTGCTCACGGCGCCGCATCAGGGCGCCGCGGAGTCCGCCCGCGCCGCCGCGCTGGTGCGGCTGCTGCTCGGGGCGGACGCCGGCGCGGTGGCGCCGCTGCTCGGCGCGGACGAGTGGACCGTGGTGCACGCCCGGCCGGCGACCGGCGCCACGGGACCCGACCCGCTCGCCGCCGCGGCGCTCGGCGCGGCGCTCGGCAGCGCGCTGGTGGACGCGACGGACGAGGAGGAGGGCGTCGTACGGGTCCTGCTGAGCGGAGCCGGGGAGATCGAGGCGCAGCCGGGGTGGATCCTCGGGGTGAGCGCTCCCGTGCCCCCGCACGACCTGCCCGCCGCCGACGTCCGCGCCGCCCGGGCGGTGCGCCGGGCCGAGGCCGCCCGCAGTCCCCTCGTGCGCGACCGGGCCGGGGCGGGGGCGGGGTTCGCCTCGCTCGTCGCGCCCGAGGAGGCCCGCGCCCAGGCCCGCGCCCGGCTCGCGCCGATCGCCGCGTCCCCCGCCCTGACGGAAACCCTGCGCACGTGGCTGTCGCTGCACGGGAGCTGGGACCGCACGGCCGTCGCGCTCGACGTCCACCGCAACACGGTCCGCCAGCGGATCGCCCGCTGCGCCGCCCTCCTCGAAGCCGACCTGGACGACGCCGACGTACGGATGGATCTCTGGTTCGCGCTGCGCTGGTTGTGACGCGTATGACCGTGCACCGACCTGGACAGCCCTGGTGACCACCCGGTAACTTCGACTGAGCAAGCGCTTAGACAAGCCGGGTCGAAGCCGGAGCTGAGGACAGAGGGAGGGCGTCGTCGTGCGCCGTAGCGTTTTCAACGAGGACCACCAGGCGTTCCGGGAGACCATCCGCGCCTTCATCGAGGCCGAGGTCGCCCCCGTCTACGACGAGTGGTTCGCCGCTGGCCAGGCGCCGCGCGACTTCTACTACAAGCTCGGCGAGCTGGGTGTCTTCGGCATCAGCGTCCCCGAGGAGTTCGGCGGCGCGGGCCTGGACACGCACAAGTTCGAGGCCGTGCTCTACGAGGAGACCGCGCGCGCGGGCGTCAACTTCGGCGGTTCCGGCGTGCACGTGCTGCTCGCCCTGCCCTACATCAAGATGCTCGCCACCGACGAGCAGAAGAAGCGCTTCCTGCCCAGGTTCGTCTCCGGCGAGGAGATGTGGGCGCTGGCGATGACCGAGCCGGGCACCGGCTCCGACGTCGCGGGCATGAAGACCACCGCCAAGCTCTCCGAGGACGGCACGCACTACGTCCTCAACGGCGCCAAGACCTTCATCACCGGCGGCGTGCACGCCGACCGCGTCATCGTGTGCGCCCGCACCTCCGCCCCGAGCGCCGAGGACCGCCGCTTCGGCATCTCCCTGTTCGCCGTGGACACCAAGTCCGAGGGCTACTCCGTCGGCCGCAAGCTGGACAAGCTCGGTCTGCGCACCTCCGACACCGCCGAGCTGGCGTTCGTCGACGTGAAGGTGCCGGTCGAGGACCTGCTCGGCGAGGAGAACAAGGGCTTCTACTACCTCGGCACGAACCTGGCCTCCGAGCGCTGGGGCATCGCCTTCGGCGCGTACGCGCAGGCCAAGGCCGCCGTCCGGTTCGCCCAGCAGTACGTCACGGACCGCACCGTCTTCGGCAAGCCGGTCGCGTCCTTCCAGAACACCAAGTTCGAGCTGGCCGCCTGCCAGGCCGAGGTGGACGCCGCCGAGGCCGTGGCCGACCGCGCCCTGGAGGCCCTGGACGCCGGCGAGCTGACGCCCGCCGAGGCCGCGTCCGCGAAGCTGTTCTGCACCGAGGTCGCCCACCGCGTCATCGACCGCTGCCTCCAGCTGCACGGCGGCTACGGCTACATGAACGAGTACCCGATCGCCCGCCTGTACGCCGACAACCGCGTCAACCGCATCTACGGCGGCACGAGCGAGGTCATGAAGTCCATCATCGCCAAGTCGATGGGCCTGTAGTCCAGGTGACCGAAGCGCTCGACAGCCTGCTCGATCTGCTCGACCTGGAGCAGATCGAGCAGGACTATTTCCGGGGCCGGTCGCGCTCCGCCGTCGTCCCGCGCGTCTTCGGCGGCCAGGTGGCCGCCCAGGCGCTGGTCGCGGCGGGCCGCACCGTCCCCGAGGACCGGCTCGCCCACTCCCTGCACGCGTACTTCCTGCGCGCCGGCGACCCGGGCGCGCCGATCGTCTACACCGTCGACCGCATCCGCGACGGCCGCTCCTTCACCACCCGGCGCGTCGTCGCGGTCCAGCACGGGCAGCCGGTCTTCCACCTCTCCGCGTCCTTCCAGGCGTACGAGGAGGGCCTGGAGCACCAGGCGGACATGCCGCCCGCACCGGATCCCGAGACGCTCCCGACGACCGCCCAGATGCTGCCGGAGTACGCGGACCACTTTCTCGACCCCGGCGTCGTCGACCGCCTGCTCGAAGCCCGCGCGGCGGTCGACCTGCGGTACGTGGACGCCCCGCCGTACGGCACGGTCGGCGAACCGCGCGAGCCGCGCTCGCAGGTGTGGTTCCGTACGAACGGCAAGCTGGCCGACGATCCGCTGCTGCACGTCTGCCTCGCCACGTACGTCTCCGACATGACGCTGCTCGACTCGGTGCTGCTGGCCCACGGGCGCGGCGGCTGGACGACCGGCGACGTCGTCGGCGCCTCGCTCGACCACGCGATGTGGTTCCACCGGCCCTTCCGGGCGGACGAGTGGCTGCTGTACGACCAGGAGTCGCCGTCCTCGTCGGGCGGGCGGGGGCTGGGGCAGGCCAGGATCTACACGCGGGACGGCCGGCTCGCGATCTCCGTCATCCAGGAGGGCGTGGTCCGGGTCCCGCGCTGACCCGCGTGGCTCGTGGCGTCACCCGCCCGTGCGCCGGATCAGGCCGTGCCCAGCAGGCCGGCCGCGTCCAGCAGGTAGGCCGTCATCGGGTCGTAGAAGCGCGGGTCGGTGACGTGGTCGTCGAGCGGGACGGTGACCTGGAGCGTGCCCTCGGCCTCGGCGATGAAGAGCGCCGGGTCGTTGCAGTCGGCGTACCCGACCGCGTCGATCCCGCGCTGTCCCGCGCAGCCGGCCCACCCGTGGTCGGCGACGACCAGGTCGGGCAGCGGCCGGCCCTCGCGCTCCAGGCCGTCGAGGATCGCCGTCATCGGCTCGGGCGAGTGCGTGTGCCACAGCGTCGCGCCGCGCTCCAGCATCGCGACGTCCGCGAACTGGAACACCATGCCCTCGTCGGCGGTGAGCCCGCCCGGGATCCGCACGATCTCGCAGCCCGCGATGCGCAGCGCGTCCGCGGTCGCGCGGTGCACGTCGAGGAGCCCGCCGGGGTGCCCGGTCGCGAACAGCACGCGCTCCTTGCCGGCGGCGGCCTTGCGCAGCCGCGCCGCCATCCGCTCCAGCGCGTCGACGGTCAGTTCGGGGTCGATGGTGTCCTGGCCGCTGCGGTGCCCGGGGTCGTCGCTGACGCCGCAGCGCTCCGCCATCACGGCGAGGACGTCCTGCTCGTCGGTCCAGCGGTCGCCGAGTTCGAGGCCGAGCCAGTAGTGACGGTCGCCGTTCGCGAGCTTGCGGTAGTGGGAGAGGTTGTTGTCGCGGGGGGTGGCGACGTCACCGGCGATGCGGGTGCGGGTGAGATGGTCGACGAGGGCGGCGCGGCTGGGTATCGGCATGAGCCCATTGTGCCGTCCGGCTCCGGCCCCCGTCCGGGAAAGCCGCCGCCGGAGAAGGCGCCGCCGGATAAGCCGGAGAAAGCGAGGAAGCCGAGGAAGCCGGAGAAGGCGGGTCAGGCCGCGGTGCGCGGCGCGAGCGCGCCGAACGCGCCGTGCGCCAGCCGCCGCAGCAGCCCTTCCATCGCCGCCCGCCCCGGCAGCCCCTTGCCGTACGCCCCGAGGTGCGGCGTGGAGTTCAGCAGTCCGAACACCGCGTGCACGGCCGACCGCGCCTCCGCCTCCGGTACGCCGGGATTCAGCTCCCGTACGACGGCGACCCACAGTTCGACGTACTGCCGCTGGAGCCTGCGCACCCGCTTGCGGTCGCTCTCCCTGAGCCGGTCCAGTTCGCGGTCGTGCAGGGTGATCAGGGGCCGGTCGTCGAGGGCGAAGTCGATGTGGCCGTCGATGAGGGAGCCGAGCACCGCCTCCGGACTGTCCGCGGACTCCGCCGCGGCGCGCCGCCTGCCGCCGTCCAGCAGCCGCTCGCTGATGCCGACGAGCAGTTCGGCGAGCATGGCGTCCTTGCCCGGGAAGTGGCGGTAGAGACCGGGGCCGCTGATGCCGACGGCGGCGCCTATCTCGTCCACGCCCACGCCGTGGAAGCCGCGCTCGGCGAAGAGGCGGGCGGCCTCTTTGAGGATCTGCTCGCGGCGGGTCGGGGCCGCGACGCGGGCGGCGGCGTTGGTGCTCATGAGGTCATTCTAAACCGGCCGGTTAGCGCCCGTTAACCTCATGGGAACGCCCGCCGGGACGCTCGCGGAAATGAGTGAACCCCCGCAGCAGCCACTCCACCGGTCCGAGCCGGTAGCGGCGCAGCAGCGCGCCGCTGAGGGCGAGCTGCGCCGCGTACAGGACGAGCGCGAGGCAGACCGGGACGGCGATGCCCAGGCGTCCGTACAGACCGAGGCCGTAGCCCGTGAAGACCAGGGCCATGACGAGCGACTGGGCGAGGTAGTTGGTCAGCGCCATGCGCCCGGCCGACGCGAGGGTCCCCGCCGCCCGCGCCCCGCCCGGCGTGCCGAACCAGAGCAGCAGTCCGGCGGCGTACGCGGCGGTGAGCGCCGGGGCGAAGACGGTGCCGGCCATCCCGGCGAGCAGTTCCCAGCGAGCGGGGAGCGGGCCCGCCGTGCCGGCGGCGGAGAAGGCGGCCGTGGGCACGCCCACGCAGAGGCCGGTCACCAGGATGCGGCGCAGACCGGCGGTGCTCACGCGGGTGAGCCACTGCCGCTTGCCGGCCGCCAGCCCCAGCAGGAAGACGGCGACGACGAGGCCGCCTATGGTCAGCAGCGCGACGGCGGCGAACCACACCTGTTCCAGGTTCGCGCCGACGACGTCGGCGAAGCCGCCCCGGTAGGCGGCGGTGAGTTCGGCGGCCTCCGCGGCGGCGGCGCCCTGTGCGGTTTCCGCGCCCGGGTCGACCAGCGTCGCGAGCGCGCCGAGCAGCAGCAGGGCCGAACCGAAGGCGCCCCACACCCACAGCGCGGCGCGGTACGCGCCCTCGGGGGTGGCCCGGCGGGCGGCGAAGAGGATCAGGCCGAGCAGGGCGTACGTCGTCAGGATGTCGCCGACGTAGAGGAACACCGCGTGCAGGGCTCCCAGGACGAAGAGCCCCAGCAGCCGCCGCATCGTCCGCGGTCCGAAGCGGGCGCCGGCGCGCTCGGCCGAGGCCGCCTGGAGGGTGAAGCTGTAGCCGAAGAGGAACGAGAAGAGCAGGTAGAACTTGCTCTGCGCGAGGAACTGGACCAGCCAGAGGGCCACGGAGTCGGCGGTGCCCGCGGGCCGGCCGCCCACCAGGCCGTAGGGACCGGCCATGGTCAGACTGTTGACCAGGAGTATCCCGAGGAGCGCGAAGCCGCGGAGGGCGTCCACCTCCAGAACGCGCTGCCGCGGCTGCGGCCCCGCCCCGGTTTCCGCCGTGTCTCGCAGTGTGGCCACAAGCCCCGCCCCCGTAGTGCACCCCGTACGCAGTCCGAACAGATCCTGACAGCCCTCGGACGCCAGTGCGTCATACCGCAGGACGAATCGCCCGCCCCTCTCCGGGAGGAGAGCCCTGGACAGGGGGGTTAGCGGTCGTTAACCTGAGAAGGCGTTAACGCTCATTAACATGCTCACCGACAGCACACCGACCGGGCGAGAGGGCTCAGGAGATGCGGCAGGCACCGGTGCTGACCAGCACCGCCGATCCGGCAGCCGAGGCATGGCGGGCCAATGAAGCGGCTCACCAGGAACTCGTGGAGGGGCTGCGCGGGCGGCTCGCCGCGGCGCGGCTGGGGGGCGGCGAGAAGGCCCGCGCCCGGCACACGGCGCGCGGCAAGCTGCTGCCGCGCGACCGGGTGGACGCGCTGCTGGATCCCGGGTCGCCCTTCCTGGAGCTGGCGCCGCTGGCGGCGGAGGGGATGTACGGGGGCGCAGCGCCGGCGGCGGGTGTGATCGCGGGGATCGGGCGGGTGAGCGGCCGCGAGTGCGTGGTCGTCGCCAACGACGCCACGGTCAAGGGCGGCACGTACTACCCGATGACGGTCAAGAAGCACCTGCGGGCGCAGGAGGTGGCGCTGGAGAACCGGCTGCCGTGCCTGTACCTGGTGGACTCCGGCGGCGCGTTCCTGCCGATGCAGGACGAGGTGTTCCCGGACCGGGAGCACTTCGGACGGATCTTCTACAACCAGGCGCGGATGTCGGGGGCGGGCATCCCGCAGATCGCCGCGGTCCTCGGGTCCTGCACGGCGGGCGGGGCGTACGTCCCGGCGATGAGCGACGAGGCCGTGATCGTGCGGAACCAGGGCACGATCTTCCTGGGCGGGCCGCCGCTGGTGAAGGCGGCGACCGGCGAGGTGGTCACGGCGGAGGAGCTGGGCGGCGGCGAGGTCCACTCCCGCGTCTCGGGGGTGACCGACCACCTCGCCGAGGACGACGCGCACGCGCTGCGCATCGTCCGCAACATCGTGGCGACGCTGCCGGGACGCGGGCCGCTGCCGTGGCCGGTGGAGCCCGTCGAGGAGCCGAAGGTGGATCCGGCCGGGCTCTACGGCGCGGTGCCGGTGGACCCCCGTACGCCCTACGACGTGCGGGAGGTCATCGCGCGTACCGTCGACGGCTCGCGCTTCCAGGAGTTCAAGGCGGAGTACGGCCAGACCCTGGTGACCGGGTTCGCCCGGGTCCACGGCCACCCGGTGGGCATCGTCGCCAACAACGGCATCCTCTTCTCCGAATCCGCCCAGAAGGGCGCGCACTTCATCGAGCTGTGCGACCAGCGCGGCATTCCCCTGCTCTTCCTCCAGAACATCTCGGGGTTCATGGTCGGCAAGGACTACGAGGCGGGCGGCATCGCCAAGCACGGCGCGAAGATGGTCACGGCGGTGGCCTGCACGCGCGTCCCGAAACTGACGGTCGTGGTCGGCGGGTCGTACGGCGCGGGCAACTACTCGATGTGCGGGCGGGCGTACTCGCCGCGCTTCCTGTGGATGTGGCCCAACGCGAAGATCTCGGTGATGGGCGGCGAGCAGGCGGCGTCGGTGCTGGCGACGGTCAAGCGGGACCAGATCGAGGCACGGGGGGAGTCCTGGTCCGCGTCCGAGGAGGAGTCCTTCAAGGCCCCGGTCCGCGAGCAGTACGAGGCCCAGGGCAACGCCTACTACGCGACGGCGCGGCTGTGGGACGACGGGGTCATCGACCCGCTGGAGACCCGGCAGGTGGTGGGCCTGGCCCTGACCGCCTGTGCCAACGCCCCGCTGTCCGACCCCGCCTTCGGCGTCTTCCGGATGTGAGTGACACATGACGATGTTCGACACAGTTCTGGTCGCCAACCGCGGTGAGATCGCGGTCCGCGTCATCCGCACCCTGCGCCGGCTGGGTGTGCGCTCGGTGGCCGTGTTCAGCGACGCGGACGCGGACGCCCGCCACGTGCGGGAGGCCGACACCGCCGTCCGCATCGGCCCGGCGGCGGCGTCGGAGAGCTACCTGCGGGCCGACCGCCTGCTGGAGGCGGCGGCCCGTACCGGCGCCCGGGCCGTCCACCCCGGTTACGGATTCCTCGCCGAGAACGCGGCGTTCGCGCAGGCCTGCGCGGACGCGGGGCTCGCCTTCATCGGGCCGCCCGCGTCCGCCATCGCGCTCATGGGCGACAAGATCCGGGCGAAGGAGACGGTACGGGCGGCGGGCGTCCCGGTCGTCCCCGGTTCGTCCGGCAGCGGCCTGACCGACGACGAGCTGGCGGCGGCGGCGCGGGAGATCGGCATGCCGGTCCTCCTCAAGCCCTCGGCGGGCGGCGGCGGCAAGGGCATGCGGCTGACACGGACCGAGTCCGCGCTGGCGGAGGAGATCGCGGCGGCGCGGCGCGAGGCGCGGGCGTCGTTCGGCGACGACACGCTGCTGGTGGAGCGGTGGATCGACCGGCCCCGGCACATCGAGATCCAGGTCCTGGCGGACGCCCACGGCAACGTGGTCCACCTGGGCGAGCGCGAGTGCTCCCTCCAGCGCCGCCACCAGAAGATCATCGAGGAGGCCCCGTCGGTCCTCCTGGACGAGGCCACCCGCGCGGCGATGGGCGAGGCGGCGGTCCAGGCGGCGCGCTCCTGCGGCTACCGGGGCGCGGGCACGGTGGAGTTCATCGTCCCGGGCAGCGACCCGTCGTCGTACTACTTCATGGAGATGAACACCCGCCTCCAGGTGGAGCACCCGGTGACCGAGCTGATCACCGGCCTGGACCTGGTGGAGTGGCAGCTGCGGGCCGCGGCCGGCGAGGAACTCCCCTTCACCCAGAAGGACATCACGCTCACGGGCCACGCGGTCGAGGCCCGTATCTGCGCCGAAGACCCCTCCCGCGGCTTCCTGCCCTCGGGCGGCACGGTCCTGGCTCTGCACGAACCGCAGGGTGACGGAGTGCGGACCGACTCCGGGCTCACGCAGGGCACGGAGGTCGGCAGCCTCTACGACCCCATGCTGTCCAAGGTGATCGCCTACGCCCCGGACCGCGCCACCGCCCTGCGCCGCCTGCGCGCGGCCCTGGCGGACACCGTCGTCCTCGGCGTCCCGACCAACGCCGGTTTCCTGCGCCGCCTGCTGGCCCACCCCGACGTCGTCTCCGGCGACCTCGACACCGGCCTCGTCGAGCGCGACGCGGACAGCCTGGTCCCGGACGGGGTCCCGCCGGAGGTGTACGCGGCGGCGGCGCTGCTGAGGTCGGCAGAGCCGGCTGCCGCCGGCGGCGCACCCCGCTGGACGGACCCCTTCTCCGCCCGCACGGGCTGGCGCCTGGGCGGCTCCCCCGCCTGGACGGTCCACCACGCCCGCGTACCGGGCCACGACCCGGTGGAGATCCGGCTCCGTACCACGGCGAGGGGCCAGGAGATCCTGATCCCCGAAGCGCGGCCCCCGGCCCCGGACCTGGCTGCCGCCGTCCCCCTGGAACCGGCTGCCCCCACCGGCGCGCAGCCGCCGCCCACGGCATCCGGGGACCTGCCCCCTGTCGCGGCGGAGCCGCACATGCCGCAGCCGGGAAGGGGCGGGGCGGCGGAGGAACGGCTTCCGGTCCGCGCGCGCATCGTCGACGCCGACGCCGGCACCGTCACCGTCGAACTCGCCGGCGTGACGCACGCCTTCCGCCACGCCACCGGCCCGGAGGGCACGTGGCTGGGCCGGGACGGGGACTCCTGGCACGTCCAGCACCACGACCCCGTCGAGGCGAGCCTGACCGGCGGCGCCCGCTCGGGCGCCGACACCCTCGCCGCGCCCATGCCCGGCACCGTCACCGTGGTCAAGGTGGCCGTGGGGGACCACGTCGACGCCGGGCAGAGCCTCCTCGTCGTCGAGGCGATGAAGATGGAGCACGTCATCTCCGCCCCGCACGCCGGCACCGTCACCGAGCTCGACGTGACGCCGGGCTCCACCGTGGCCATGGACCAGGTCCTGGCCGTGGTCGTCCCGCAGGAGGAGTCATGACCGACGGACTGCCCATGCGGGTGCCGGCGGCGGGCCTGCCGGCTCGTGTACGCATCCACGAAGTCGGCGCCCGCGACGGCCTCCAGAACGAGAAGACCGTCGTACCGACCGAGGTGAAGGCCGAGTTCATCCACCGCCTCGCCGGCGCCGGGCTCACCACCGTCGAGGCGACCAGCTTCGTGCGTCCCGAGTGGGTGCCCCAGCTCGCCGACGCCGAGGCGTTGTTCCCCCTCCTGCACGACGTCGGCGCCGAGCTCCCGGTGCTCGTGCCGAACGCCCGCGGCCTCGACCGCGCCCTGGGCCTCGGCGCGCGCCGCATCGCCGTGTTCGGGAGCGCGACCGAGACCTTCGCGCGCCGCAACCTCAACCGGACCGTCGACGAGTCGCTCGCCATGTTCGAGCCGGTCGTCGCCCGCGCGAAGGAGGAGGGGGTCCATGTCCGCGGCTACCTCTCCATGTGCTTCGGCGACCCGTGGGAAGGGGCGGTCCCGGTCCGGCAGGTGGTCAAGGCGGCCCGGGCGCTCCTCGGCCTCGGCTGCGACGAGCTGAGCCTCGGCGACACGATCGGCGTGGCCACCCCCGGCCACGTCCTGGCCCTGCTCACCGCCCTCGACGAGGCCGGGGTCCCGGCCTCCGTGATCGGCGTGCACTTCCACGACACGTACGGCCAGGCCCTCGCCAACACCCTCGCCGCGCTCCAGTACGGCGTCACCACCGTGGACGCCTCCGCGGGCGGCCTCGGCGGCTGCCCGTACGCGAAGAGCGCCACCGGAAACCTCGCCACCGAGGACCTCGTGTGGATGCTCGACGGCCTCGGCGTCGAGACCGGGGTCGACCTCGGCCGGCTCACCGCCACCAGCGCGTGGATGGCCGAACGGCTGGGCCGCCCCAGCCCCTCCCGCACCGTGCGTGCCCTGTCCCACAAGGAGTCGTAGTCATGTCCCTCGACCACCGCCTCTCCCCCGAGCACGAAGAACTCCGCCGTACGGTCGAGGAGTTCGCGCACGACGTCGTCGCCCCGAAGATCGGCGACCTCTACGAACGCCACGAGTTCCCGTACGAGATCGTCCGCGAGATGGGCCGCATGGGCCTCTTCGGCCTGCCCTTCCCCGAGGAGTACGGCGGCATGGGCGGCGACTACCTCGCCCTGGGCATCGCCCTCGAAGAGCTGGCCCGGGTCGACTCGTCGGTCGCCATCACCCTCGAAGCGGGCGTCTCGCTCGGCGCGATGCCCGTCTTCCGCTTCGGCACGGAGGAGCAGAAGCGCGCGTGGCTGCCCCGGCTGTGCTCGGGCGAGATGCTCGGCGCGTTCGGCCTGACCGAACCGGACTGCGGCTCGGACGCCGGCGGCACGAAGACCACCGCGCGCCGCGAGGGCGACGAGTGGGTCGTCAACGGCTCCAAGTGCTTCATCACCAACTCCGGTACGGACATCACCGGTCTGGTCACCGTCACCGCCGTGACGGGCCGCGGGCCCGACGGCAAGCCGGAGATCTCCGCGATCATCGTCCCCTCCGGCACCCCCGGCTTCACCGTCGCCGCCCCCTACTCCAAGGTCGGCTGGAACGCCTCGGACACCCGCGAGCTGTCCTTCTCCGACGTACGCGTCCCGCTCGCCAACCTCCTCGGCGAAGAGGGCCGCGGTTACGCCCAGTTCCTGCGCATCCTCGACGAGGGCCGCGTCGCCATCTCGGCGCTCGCGACCGGCCTGGCCCAGGGGTGCGTCGACGAATCGGTGGCGTACGCGAAGGAACGCCACACCTTCGGCCGCCCCATCGGCTCCAACCAGGCGATCCAGTTCAAGATCGCCGACATGGAGATGCGCGCCCACATGGCCCGCATCGGCTGGCGCGACGCGGCGTCACGCCTGGTCCGGGGCGAGCCGTTCAAGAAGGAAGCGGCCCTCGCCAAGCTCTACTCCTCCACGGTCGCGGTCGACAACGCCCGCGAGGCCACTCAGATCCACGGCGGCTACGGCTTCATGAACGAGTACCCGGTGGCCAGGATGTGGCGCGACTCGAAGATCCTGGAGATCGGCGAGGGCACGAGCGAGGTCCAGCGCATGCTGATCGCCCGGGAATTGGGCCTCACGGGCTGACCGCCTCGCGCGGTGACCGCCTGAAGCGGTGACCGCCTCACGGGCCGACCGCCTTGTGCGGCACGGCAGTCGGCCGGGCTGCGGCACGGCGCGGCACAGTGCGGTGGCCTGCGGAAGCTTTCGGGGCCACCCTCTGGACAATGTGTGAGGTTAGGCTAACCTACCCTCGGACTTGTCCCGTGGTGGACCCCGACCGCACGTACGAAAGCAGACACCGTCATGCCTCACGCCCGAGCTTCCCGCCTCTCCCGCCGCAGTCTGCTCGCCGCCGGCGGCGCCATAGGCATCGGCGCCGCGCTGACCGCCTGCGGCGAGACCTCCGCGAAAAGCGAGGAGAAGGCCACCGGGAAGTCGGGCCCGTGGTCCTTCAAGGACGACCGCGGCAAGACGGTGAAGAGCCCGGCCACCCCCAAGAACATCGTCGCGTTCACCGGCGTCGCCGCCGCGCTCCACGACTTCGGCGTCGAGGTCAAGGGCGTGTTCGGGCCGACCAGGACCGCGGACGGCAAGGCCGACGTCCAGGCCGGCGATCTCGACATCACCAAGGTCAAGATCATCGGCAACGTCTACGACGAGTTCAACGTCGAGGAGTACGTCGCCCTCGACCCCGACCTCCTCGTCACGGCGATGTGGGAGAAGGACAAGCTCTGGTACGTCCCCGAGGCGTCCACCGCGAAGATCCTCAAGGTCGCCCCGAGCGTCGCCCTGTGGGCCGCGGAGACCACCGTCCCCAAGGCGATCCAGCGCCACGCCGACCTCGCCGAGTCCCTCGGCGCCGACGTCGGGGCCAAGAAGGTCACCGACGCCAAGTCCCGCTTCGAGAAGGCCGCCGCGCGCCTGCGCCAGGCCGCCAAGGCCAACCCGAAGGTCAAGGTCATGATCGGCTCGGCGAGCCCGGACCTCTTCTACGTCTCCCTCGCGAAGATGTCGGCGGACACGCTCTACTTCCAGGAGCTGGGCGTGAACTTCGTCGAGCCGAAGGTGAACGCGGCCGGCTTCTTCGAGGAGCTCAGCTGGGAGAACATCGACAAGTACCCGGCCGACATCATCATGATGGACAACCGGACCGGGATCCTGCAGCCCGACGACCTCAAGAACAAGCCGACCTGGACCCGCCTGCCCGCCGTCAAGGCCGGCCAGGTCATCCCGCGCACCACGGAGCCGATCTACTCCTACGACAAGTGCGCGCCGATCCTCGAGGACCTCGCCGAGGCCATCGAGAAGGCCAAGAAGGTCGCCTGAGCATGACCGGGTCAGCCGAGGAAGCCGAAGCCGCCGTCGTCCCGTTCCGCTTCTTCGGCCTGACGGTCGTCCGGACGCGGCGGCTCAGCCCCTCCCTGGTCAGGGTGACGTTCGGGGGCGAGGACCTGCGGGCCTTCGCCTCCGGGGGCCGCGACCAGAGCCTCTCCCTCTTCCTGCCGCACCCCGGCCAGCCGGAGCCGGTGCTTCCGCCGGAGACCGATCCCGACTGGTTCGGCTCGTACCGCGCGCTGCCCGACGACGTACGGGCGGTCATGCGCTCGTACACCGTGCGCGAGCAGCGCCGGGCCGCCGACGGGGCCCGGGCCGACGAGGTGGACATCGACTTCGCCCTCCACGAGGACGGCGGGCCCGCCTGCCGCTGGGCGGGACAGGCGGGCGCCGGTGACCGCGTCGTGGTCCTCGGGCCTGCGGTCGAGGACAACACCGCCGTGCGCTTCCGCCCGCCCGAGGACACCGACTGGGTCCTGATATGGGCGGACGAGACCGCGCTGCCGGCCGCCGCGGCCGCCCTGGAGTGGCTGCCGGCCGGGACGAGGGCCAAGGTCTGGATCGAGGTCCAGCACACCGACGACCGCCTGGAGCTGACCACAGCGGCCGACGCGGACATCACCTGGCTGGTGCGGGACGAGAACGCGCCCTCCGCGCTGGACGCGGTACGCGCCGTTCCCGAGGCCGGGTTGCCGGACGGTACGCCATACGCCTGGATCGCGGGCGAGTCCTCGTGCGTACGGGCGCTGCGCCGCCATCTCGTCCAGGAGCGGAAGTTCGACCGCAAGCGCGTGACGTTCGTGGGCTACTGGCGCCGCGGGCTGAGCGAGGAGCAGTTGCGCGAGCGCGTGGAAGAAGAAGACGCGCAGTAAGGCACAACAGCCGGGGCCCCTGGGGGCGAGGACGTTGCGAGATCGATTTAGGTTAGGCTAACCTAACCAAGACATCGCGCCTTCGCCCCCCTCCTCCTGTCCTGAAGGCGCAATGAATTCCCGTACCCGGGAGGACAGTTCATGCGTTCACACCTGCTCAATGACACAACCGCCGAGCGGTACCGCCGGACCGCCACCGCAGCGGTCGAGCGGGTGGCGGACAAACTCGCCACGACCACAAGGCCGTTCACCGGCATCACCCCGGAGCAGCTCGCTCCCCGGTTCGACGCGATCGACCTCGACCGGCCGCTCGGTGACACCACCGCCGTCCTGGACGAACTCGAATCCGTCTACCTCCGCGACGCCGTCTACTTCCACCACCCGCGCTACCTCGCGCACCTCAACTGCCCGGTCGTCATACCGGCCGTCGCCGCCGAGGCCGTACTCTCCGCCGTCAACTCCTCCCTCGACACCTGGGACCAGAGCGCGGGCGCCACCCTCATCGAGCGCCGCCTCGTCGACTGGACGGCAAGCCGCATCGGCTTCGGCACCGCCGAGGAGACGGGCGCCGACGGCGTGTTCACCAGCGGCGGCTCCCAGTCCAACCTCCAGGCGCTGCTCCTGGCCCGCGAGGAGGCCAAGACCGACGACTCCGGCAAACTGCGCGTCTTCGCCTCCGAATGCGGCCACTTCAGCGTCCAGAAGTCCGCGAAGCTCCTCGGCCTCTCCCCCGAAGCCGTCATCGCGATCCCCTGCGACAACGACAAGCGCATGCAGACCGTGGTCCTCGCCCGCGAGCTGGCCCGCTGCACGAGCGAGGGCCTCGTCCCGATGGCCGTCGTCGCCACCGCCGGCACCACCGACTTCGGCTCGATCGACCCGCTGCCCGAGATAGCCGAGCTGTGCGAGCTGTACGGCGCCTGGATGCACGTCGACGCGGCGTACGGCTGCGGCCTGCTGGCCTCCCGTACCCGCCGCCACCTCCTCGACGGCATCGAGCGCGCCGACTCGGTCACCGTGGACTACCACAAGTCCTTCTTCCAGCCGGTCAGTTCGAGCGCGCTGCTGGTCCGCGACGGTGCCACCCTGCGCCACGCGACGTACCACGCCGACTACCTGAACCCGCGCCGGATGGTCGAGGAGCGCATTCCCAACCAGGTCGACAAGTCCCTCCAGACCACCCGCCGCTTCGACGCCCTCAAGCTGTGGATGACCCTGCGGACCATGGGCGCCGACGGTGTCGGCGAGCTCTTCGACGAGGTGTGCGACCTCGCCGGCGAGGGCTGGCGGCTGCTCGCCGCCGACCCGCGCTACGACGTCGTCGTCCAGCCCTCGCTCTCCACCCTCGTCTTCCGCTACGTCCCGGCCGACGTCACCGGCCCCGCCATGATCGACCGCGCCAACCTGTACGCCCGCAAGGCGCTGTTCGCGTCGGGCGACGCCGTCGTGGCCGGGACGAAGGTCGGCGGCAAGCACTACCTGAAGTTCACCCTTCTCAACCCCGAGACGACGCTGAACGACATCGCGGCCGTCCTCGACCTCATCGCCGGCCACGCCGAGCAGTACCTGGGAGAGTCCCTTGTCCACGCCTCTTGAGCCTCTTGACTTCATCGGTATCGGACTCGGTCCGTTCAACCTCGGACTCGCCTGCCTGACCGAGCCGATCGACGAGCTCGACGGTCTCTTCCTCGAAACGAAGCCGGACTTCGAGTGGCACGCGGGGATGTTCCTCGAAGGCGCTCACCTCCAGACCCCGTTCATGTCGGACCTGGTCACGATGGCCGACCCGACCTCGCCGTACTCCTTCCTCAACTACCTGAAGGAGCAGGGGCGGCTGTACTCCTTCTACATCCGCGAGAACTTCTATCCGCTGCGGACCGAGTACAACGACTACTGCCGCTGGGCCGCCGCCAAGCTCAGCAACATCCGCTTCAACCAGACGGTCGCCTCCGTCGAGTTCGACGCCGAGGCCGAGCTGTACGTCGTCCGTACCCAGGACGCCGCCTACCGCGCCCGCCACCTGGTCCTGGGCACCGGCACCCCGCCGTACATCCCGGACGCCTGCCAGGGCCTGGGCGGCGACTTCATCCACAACTCGCGCTACGTGAGCGGCAAAGAGGCGCTCCAGGCGAAGAAGTCCATCACCCTGGTCGGCAGCGGCCAGAGCGCGGCGGAGATCTACTACGACCTGCTCTCCGAGATCGACGTGCACGGCTACCGGCTCAACTGGGTCACCCGCTCGCCGCGCTTCTTCCCGCTGGAGTACACCAAGCTCACGCTGGAGATGACCTCCCCGGAGTACGTCGACTACTTCCACGCCCTCCCGGAGACGACGCGCTACCGCCTGGAGTCCCAGCAGAAGAACCTCTTCAAGGGCATCGACTCCGAGCTGATCAACGCCATCTTCGACCTGCTCTACCAGAAGAACCTCAAGGGCCCGGTCCCCACCCGCCTCCTGACCAACTCCTCCCTCAACACCGCGAGCTACGACGCCGCAAGCGCGACGTACACCCTCGGGCTGCGCCAGGAGGAGCAGGGCAAGGACTTCGAGCTGGACACCGAGGGCCTCGTCCTCGCGACCGGCTACCGCTACCGCACCCCCGCCTTCCTGGAGGGCGTGCGCGACCGGATCCGCTGGGACGGCCAGGGCCGCTACGACGTGGCCCGCAACTACAGCATCGACACGACGGGCCGCGGCATCTTCCTCCAGAACGCCGCCGTCCACACCCACAGCATCACCTCGCCCGACCTGGGCATGAGCGCGTACCGCAACGCCTACATCATCGGTGAGCTGCTGGGCTCCGAGTACTACCCGGTCGAGAAGGCCATCGCTTTCCAGGAGTTCGCGATATGAACAGCTCGTTTTCCATCCGTCCCCTCGACCCGCTCAAGGACGCCGAGCTGCTGCACGGCTGGGTCACCCACCCCAAGGCCGCCTTCTGGATGATGCAGGACGCGTCGCTGCCGGACGTCGAGCGCGAGTACATGGCGATAGCCGCGGCCGAGCACCACGACGCCTTCATCGGCCTGCACGAGGGCGAGCCCGCCTTCCTCATGGAGCGCTACGACCCCGCCCACGTCGAGCTCGTGGGCCTGTACGACGCCCAGCCCGGCGACGTCGGCATGCACTTCCTGGTCGCGCCGACCGACACGCCCGTCCACGGCTTCACCCGCGCCGTGATCACCGCGGTGATGGAGGAGCTGTTCGCGGACCCGGCCACCCGCCGCGTCGTCGTCGAGCCCGACGTGCGCAACGACGCCGTCCACCGCCTCAACGAGGCCGTCGGCTTCGAGATCGTCGAGAAGATCGCCAAGCCGGAGAAGGACGCCTACCTGAGCGTCTGCACGCGCGCCCGGTTCGAAGCAGCACGTACCGCAGCACGTACCGCCGGAGCCGCCCTGTGAACCGCGAGAGCTCCACCGACGCCGTCTCCCACCTCTCCCCCGAGCGCTGGGCCCACGCGAGCCGGCTCCTCGTCCGCAAAGCACTCGCCGAGTTCTCCCACGAGCGCCTGCTGGCCCCCGAGCCCCTCGGTGACAACCGGTACGCCGTCCGCTCCGACGACGGCGCGACCGAGTACCGCTTCACCGCCCACCGCCACGCGCTGGACCACTGGCAGGTCTTCCCCGAGTCCATCACCCGCCACCGCGACGGCGCCGAGATCCCCCTCGACGCCCTCGAGTTCTTCATCGAGCTGCGCGGGGCACTCGGCCTGAGCCCGGAGATCCTCCCCGTCTACCTGGAGGAGATCAGCTCCACCCTCTCCGGCACGGCGTACAAGCTCACCAAGACGCCCGTCACCGCCGCCGCGCTGGCCCGCGCCGGCTTCCAGGACATCGAGACGGGGATGACCGAGGGCCACCCCTGCTTCGTCGCCAACAACGGCCGTCTCGGCTTCGGCATCGACGAGTACCGCTCGTACGCCCCCGAGGCCGCCTCCCCCGTCCAGCTGATCTGGCTGGCCGCCCGCCGCGACCACGCCACCTTCACAGCCGGCGCCGGGCTGGAGTACGAGGACTTCGTACGCGCCGAACTGGGCGACGCGGTCCTCGGCCGGTTCGCGGCGACGCTGAGCGGTCTCGGCCTGGACCTGGCCGACTACTACCTCATCCCGGTCCACCCCTGGCAGTGGTGGAACAAGCTCTCCGTCACCTTCGCCGCCGAGGTCGCCCAGCACCGCCTCGTCTGCCTCGGCGCGGGCGACGACAGCTACCTCGCCCAGCAGTCGATCCGTACCTTCTTCAACACGAGCGACCCGGCGAAGCACTACGTCAAAACGGCGCTGTCCGTCCTCAACATGGGCTTCATGCGCGGCCTCTCCGCCGCCTACATGGAGGCCACGCCCGCCATCAACGACTGGCTGGCCGGACTGATCGAGAACGACGAGACCCTCCGGGCGACCGGTCTGACGATCATCCGTGAGCGCGCGGCCATCGGCTACCACCACCGCCAGTACGAGGCCGCCACCGCCAAGGGCTCCCCGTACCTGAAGATGCTCGCCGCGCTCTGGCGCGAGAGCCCCGTCCCGTCCCTGGCGCCGGGCGAGCGCCTCGCCACCATGGCGTCGCTGCTGCACACCGACCACGAGGGCGCGTCCCTCGCGGGCGCCCTGATCGCCGAGTCGGGTCTCGCCCCGGCCGAGTGGCTGCGCCGCTACCTCCACGCGTACCTCACGCCGCTGCTGCACAGCTTCTACGCGTACGACCTGGTCTACATGCCGCACGGCGAGAACGTCATCCTCGCCATCGAGGACGGCGTCGTCACCCGGGCGGTCTTCAAGGACATCGCGGAGGAGATCTGCGTGATGGACCCGGACGCGGTGCTGCCGCCCGCCGTCGAGCGCGTCCGCGCCGAAGTGCCCGACGACATGAAGCTGCTCTCGCTCTTCACCGACGTCTTCGACTGCTTCTTCCGCTTCCTCGGCGCCACGCTCGCCACCGACGGCGTCACCGACGAGGACACCTTCTGGCGGACGGTGGCGGAGTGCGTGGCCGACTACCAGGAGGCGCACCCGCAGCTCGCGGACAAGTTCAAGCAGTACGACATGTTCGCACCGGAGTTCGCACTGTCCTGCCTGAACCGGCTCCAGCTGCGCAACAACAAGCAGATGGTCGACCTCCAGGACCCGTCGGGCGCGCTCCAGCTCGTCGGCACCCTCGACAACCCGATCGCGCGGTTCGCCCGGGCCTGACCCGGCCGCCGACCGGAACGACGAGCGGGCGGGCGTCCGTGCCCCAGGCCCTCACGGACGCCCGCCCCCTCTCCGCCCCTACTCCGCGGGCCAGGGCACCTGCGCCGAGCGGTAGTAGTCGATGCCCAGCGCCGAGAACCGCGGCCCCTGGGCCGCCAGCCGCACCTTGTACGTGTCCCAGTCGTGCGTGGCCGCCGGCGACCAGCCCAGCTCGGCGATGCCCGGCAGCCTCGGGAACGCCATGTACTCGACCTGGTCGTTGGTCCACAGGGTCTCCGACCACAGCGGCGCCTCGACCCCGAGGACCGACCCGGCCGGCGCGCCCGGCAGGTACGCCCCGGGGTTCCAGTCGTACGAGCGCTCCACCTCCACGTAGCCCGCCCAGGCGAGGCCGAGCGGGGTGCTCTTGTCGTACTTCATGTCGAGGTACGCCCGGTCGGCCGGCGACAGCACCAGCTTCGTCCCCTTCTTCGCGGCATCGGCGACCTGCGCCTTCTCCGCCGCCGAGGTCCTGTCGAGCCCCCAGTACTGGGCGACGGCGCCCTTGACCGGATTGCCGCCCGTCAGCTGGTGCCAGCCCATCACCGTCTTGCCGTACTTGCCGACGACGGCCTGCGCCTTGTCCATGAAGGCGACGTAGTCCGCGTCCGACGTGGAGTGCGCCTCGTCGCCGCCGATGTGGAGGTACTTGCCGGGCGTCATCGCGGCGATCTCGCGCACCACGTCGTCCACGAACCTGTACGTGATGTCCTTCGGCACGCACAGCGAGCTGAAGCCGACGCTGGTCCCCGTGTAGAGGGGCGGGGCGACGCCGTCGCAGTTCAGTTCGGGGTACGAGGCGAGCGCCGCGTTGGTGTGCCCCGGCAGGTCGATCTCGGGGACGACCTCCAGGTGGCGGGAGGCGGCGTACCGCAGGATCTCCTTGTAGTCGGCCTTCGTGTAGTAACCGCCGGGGCCGCCGCCGACCTGGGTCGAGCCGCCGTACGTCGCGAGCCGCGGCCAGGAGTCGACGGCGATGCGCCAGCCCTGGTCGTCGGAGAGGTGCAGGTGCAGCTTGTTGACCTTGTAGAGCGCCATCTGGTCGATGTACGTCTTGACCTTGTCGACGCTGAAGAAGTGCCGCGACACGTCGAGCATCGCGCCCCGGTAGCCGTAGCGCGGCGCGTCCTCGATCGTTCCGCCCGCGACCTTCCACGGCCCCCGCTGCCGGGTGTCCTCCTCCACGGAGGCGGGCAGCAGCTGACGGAGCGTCTGCACGCCGTGGAAGAGCCCGGCGGGCTTGCGGGCCGTGATGGTGACCCCGTGGCGGCCGGACTCCAGCCGGTAGCCCTCGTCGCCCAGCGAGGCGTCCCCGGAGCCGAGCCGCAGCCGGATCCCGTCCTTGGCGTCCCGCTCCGTGACCGGCAGCGCGTAGCCGGTGGACGGGCGCAGGATGTCCGCGAGGTACGAGCCGATCCGCCGCGCCTCGTGCGAGTCGCCGTCGACCCTGATGCGCGTCCGGTGCGTGAGGGCATAAGAAGGCCCGCCCTCGGAGACGGAGGCGGGCGCCGGAATCACCTGGCCCAGTGGTCTTGCTTCCGCGGCGGGTCCGGCGGCCGCCGGGGTGGCCGCGACGCCCGTCGCGCCGGCGGCGACGACGAGGACCAGCGGGGCGAACAGGCGTGGGAGCGTTCTGCGTTGACTCACGGGCGGTCCCTTCGGCGGGCTTCGCAACAGTGGCGTAGTGCAGGCGAACGGTCACCATGGGTATCGCGCGCCCCACTCCGGGGTCAAGGGTTTAGACCACTTCTGCCTCCGTGTCCCGCACCGGGAGACGCCCGGATACGACCGGATCCTCCCCCTCCAGGAGCGAGATCCTGCCCGGATTCGGGCAGGATTCTTGCGTGCGCCCCAAATCCCCCGCAGTATCTACGGGTGCTCGAACGCCGCCCGTCGTCGCCGTACGACGACCTCATCGACCATCTGGTCCGCAGCACCGCGCTCCCGCGCGGTGAGGCCGCCCGGGTGGTGCTCGACGTGCTGGCGTACTTCGACGAGACGGCCGAGGACTTCGTGCGCCGCCGCCACCGCGAGCTTCAGTCCGGCGGCCTGGTGAACGCGGAGATCTTCGAACGGATCGCGGCCGAGATGCCGCACCGCGCCGTGGCGCCACCGGAGCTCTCGCTCCGGCAACTGCGCCGCATCGTCTACGGCTGAGCACCCACTCAACGACTCGAGGGACACACCATATGTGCGGAATCGTCGGTTATATCGGCAAGCGTGACGTCGCCCCGCTGCTGCTCGAAGGCCTCCAGCGCCTGGAGTACCGCGGCTACGACTCGGCGGGCATCGTGGTCACGAGCCCCAAGGCGAGCGGCCTGAAGATGGTCAAGGCCAAGGGCCGCGTCCGCGACCTGGAGGCCAGGGTCCCCAAGCGCTTCGCCGGCACCACCGGCATCGCCCACACCCGCTGGGCCACCCACGGCGCCCCGAGCGACGAGAACGCCCACCCGCACCTCGACGCCGAGGGCAGGGTCGCCGTCGTGCACAACGGCATCATCGACAACGCCACCGAGCTGCGCGCGAAGCTGGTCGCCGACGGCGTCGAGTTCCTCTCCGAGACCGACACCGAGGTCCTCGTCCACCTCGTCGCCCGCTCCCAGGCCGTGACGCTGGAGGAGAAGGTCCGCGAGGCGCTGCGCCACGTCGAGGGCACGTACGGCATCGCCGTCATGCACGCCGACTTCTCCGACCGCATCGTCGTCGCCCGCAACGGCTCGCCGGTCGTCCTCGGCATCGGCGAGAAGGAGATGTTCGTCGCCTCCGACATCGCCGCGCTGGTCTCGCACACCCGCCAGATCGTCACCCTCGAAGACGGCGAGATGGCCACCCTCAAGGCCGACGACTTCCGTACGTACACCACCGAGGGCTCGCGTACGACGGCCACGCCGACCACCGTGGAGTGGGAGGCCGAGTCGTACGACATGGGCGGCCACGACACGTACATGCACAAGGAGATCTCCGAGCAGGCCGACGCCGTGGACCGCGTGCTGCGCGGCCGCATCGACGACCGCTTCTCCACCGTGCACCTGGGCGGCCTGAACCTGGACGCCCGCGAGGCGCGCGGCATCCGCCGCGTCAAGATCCTCGGCTGCGGCACCTCGTACCACGCGGGCATGATCGGCGCGCAGCTGATCGAGGAGCTGGCCCGCATCCCCGCCGACGCCGAGCCCGCGTCCGAGTTCCGCTACCGCAACCCGGTCGTGGACCCCGACACCCTCTACGTCGCCGTCTCCCAGTCCGGTGAGACGTACGACGTGCTGGCGGCCGTGCAGGAGCTGAAGCGCAAGGGCGCCCGCGTCCTCGGCGTGGTGAACGTCGTCGGCTCGGCGATCGCCCGCGAGGCCGACGGCGGCATGTACGTGCACGCCGGTCCCGAGGTCTGCGTCGTCTCCACCAAGTGCTTCACCAACACGGTCGTCGCCTTCGCGCTGCTCGCCCTGCACCTGGGCCGCATCCGCGACCTGTCCGTCTCGGACGGCAAGCGGCTCATCGAGGGCCTGCGCAAGCTGCCCGCCCAGATCGCGGAGATCCTGAAGACCGAGGACGAGATCAAGAAGATCGCCGAGGAGTACGCCGGCGCCCAGTCGATGATGTTCATCGGGCGCGTGCGCGGCTACCCGGTCGCCCTGGAGGCCTCCCTCAAGCTGAAGGAGATCTCCTACATCCACGCCGAGGCGTACCCGGCCTCCGAGCTCAAGCACGGCCCGCTCGCCCTGATCGAGCCCGCCCTGCCGACGGTCGCGATCGTGCCCGACGACGAGCTGCTGGAGAAGAACCGCGCGGCGCTGGAGGAGATCAAGGCGCGCAGCGGCCGGATCCTGGCGGTCGCGCACCGCGAGCAGGAAAAGGCCGACCACACCATCGTGGTCCCGAAGAACGAGACGGAGCTGGACCCGATCCTCATGGGCATTCCGCTCCAGCTCCTCGCCTACCACACGGCACTGGCCATGGGCCGCGACATCGACAAGCCGCGCAACCTCGCCAAGTCCGTGACGGTCGAGTAGCAGCCGCAGACCGGGCCGCAGGTACGACGAAGGCCGGCCCCCCGCGTGAAGCGGGGGGCCGGCCTCGTGCCGCAGTGCTTACGGGATCACGATGACCGGCCGCTGCGCGCGCCGCGCCAGCCGGCCCGCCACCGAGCCGAAGATCCGTCCGACCAGGCCGTGCGTCGTCCCGACCACGATCGCGTCGGCCGAGTACTCCTGGCCGACCTCCTCCAGCTCGTGGCAGATGTCGCCACCGCGCTCGACGAGGATCCACGGCACTTCGGAGAGGTAGTCCGCGCAGGCCAGCTCCAGTCCGAGCACCTCGGTGCGGTGATCCGGCACGTCCACGAAGACCGGCGGTTCGCACCCCGCCCAGACCGTGGTCGGCAGCCTGTTGGCCACATGGACGATGATCAGGCCGGAGCCCGACCGCACCGCCATGCCGATGGCATACGAAAGAGCCCGCTCGCTGGACGTGGAGCCGTCGAAGCCGACGACGACACCGTGCTGGAAGGCGGGATCGCAGGAATGGCGTGTTTGCTCCACCGCCCGGAGGTCGTCCAGGGGATCGACGACCTGCTTGCGGTCCGCGGGTTCGGGGGTTTCGTGACCGGCCATGGGTGTCTCGGCGAAGAAGTCCTCTGGGGAGGGGTCGCTTTTATTGAGGAAAGGAATGGCAACGAGCGGTGGAGCTGTGTCCGGGAATCATCTTCCCAACTCCATACCCCCAAGGGTACGGCGACACTCCTCTTCTGCCCAGAGCCGACCGCCCCTCGGGCGGCGTCCAAGGGAGCATGCACGAGCCCGGCCCGTAAGGCAATGCCGGTTGCCCCTTACAGGTGTCTTGACAGACGTGCGCCGCCGGCCGCGGCGCCCGGCGGACATGATCGTCGGCGCGGCCGCCGACGCGGCCCACCGGTGCACGTTCGGCCACGCCCGCGGGCGGCAGCGGCGGCAGCGGCGGCAGGGAGAACGGGCGCGTCCGCGAGCGCGGGCGGCCGGGACGCGCCGGGGCGGGCACTTCGCCGCGGGAAGTGCGCCGGGGGAGCGGCGGCCCGGCCCTCATGCACCCGTATCTTTTCAGCCAACTTCATGTCGCCGCCCAACCCTTGACGGAATGGCCTTCCAACCCCTGTTCCGCCAGGCATGAAAGGACCGCCTCCGGCCAACGCACCCTACGGGGACGGGCCATGAGGGCGAGGCGTACTTCCCTGCGAGGCCCGCGAGTGGAACGCTTCGTGATCGAATGCTTCACGCCAAGTGACCTTGTCGACATAGTGCCGAATGCCGAAGTTGTCACGCCGGCGCCACGGGACACAGTAGATTCGATCATGGGTATATACGGCGGGGGAATCATGCAGGACCGAGGGGAAACGTGCAGGACCGAGAGGACGCGAACACCGAGGGGGGCTTAGCGTCATGAGCCAGGACTCCACTGCCGCACCGGAGGCCGCACGGAAGCTCTCCGGACGCCGCCGCCGGGAGATCGTAGCGGTGCTGCTCTTCAGTGGCGGCCCCATTTTCGAGAGCTCGATCCCGCTCTCTGTGTTCGGCATTGACCGGCAGGACGCAGGAGTGCCCCGTTACCGGCTACTGGTGTGCGCGGGAGAGGACGGACCGCTGCGCACCACGGGCGGACTCGAACTGACCGCCCCCTACGGCCTGGAGGCGATGAGCAGGGCCGGCACCGTCGTCGTACCGGCGTGGCGTTCCATCACCTCGCCACCACCGCCGGAGGCCCTCGACGCGCTGCGCCGCGCCCACGAGGAGGGGGCCCGCATCGTCGGGCTGTGCACCGGTGCGTTCGTGCTGGCGGCGGCGGGGCTGCTCGACGGCCGCCCGGCCACCACGCACTGGATGTACGCGCCGACGCTCGCCAAGCGCTACCCGTCGGTCCACGTCGACCCGCGCGAGCTCTTCGTCGACGACGGCGACGTCCTCACCTCGGCCGGCACGGCGGCCGGAATCGACCTGTGCCTGCACATCGTGCGTACGGACCACGGCACCGAGGCCGCCGGGGCGCTGGCCCGCAGGCTCGTCGTGCCGCCGCGCCGCAGCGGCGGGCAGGAGCGCTACCTCGACAGGTCTTTACCTGAGGAGATCGGCGCCGACCCGCTGGCCGAGGTCGTCGCCTGGGCGCTGGAGCACCTCCACGAGCAGTTCGACGTGGAGACGCTGGCCGCGCGCGCCTACATGAGCCGCCGCACCTTCGACCGGCGTTTCCGCTCCCTCACCGGGAGCGCTCCCCTGCAGTGGCTGATCACCCAGCGGGTGCTCCAGGCGCAGCGTCTGCTGGAGACGTCCGACTACTCGGTCGACGAGGTCGCGGGCCGCTGCGGCTTCCGCTCGCCGGTCGCGCTGCGCGGGCACTTCCGGCGCCAGCTCGGCTCGTCCCCGGCCGCGTACCGGGCCGCCTACCGGGCCCGGCGGCCGCAGGGCGAGGCCCACCCGGCCCCGTCCGCGGTCACCCCGACCATGGACGCGCTGCCGCAGCAGGCCAGGCGCGCGGCGGCGGCGAGTACGCCGTCGGGTCCCTCCGCGACCGCGTCGGCGGCACCCGATCCGGGCAAGCCGGGCTCCGATGCGTACGCCCCCGGCCGCCCGACGCTGCCCGGCCAGCGGGAACGCCCCGTAGGGTGAGACACATGAACGATCGCATGGTGTGGATCGACTGCGAGATGACCGGGCTCTCGCTGACGGACGACGCACTTATCGAGGTGGCCGCACTGGTCACCGACTCGGAGCTCAACGTGCTCGGCGAAGGGGTGGACATCGTGATCCGCCCGCCGGACGCGGCCCTGGAGACCATGCCCGAGGTGGTGCGGCAGATGCACACCGCCTCGGGTCTCCTCGACGAACTGGCCGGCGGAACGACGCTGGCCGACGCCGAGGAGCAGGTCCTGGCGTACGTGAGGAAACACGTGAAGGAGCCCGGCAAGGCCCCGCTGTGCGGGAACTCGGTCGGCACCGACCGCGGGTTCCTGCTGCGTGACATGTCGACGCTGGAGGCGTACCTCCACTACCGGATCGTGGACGTCTCGTCGGTCAAGGAGCTGGCCCGCCGCTGGTACCCGCGGGCGTACTTCAACAGCCCGGAGAAGAACGGCAACCACCGGGCGCTCGCCGACATCAAGGACTCCATCGCGGAGCTGCGCTACTACCGGGAGGCGGTCTTCGTGCCCCGGCCCGGCCCCGACTCCGACACGGCGAAGAAGATCGCGGCGAAGTACGTCCTGCCTGCGCAGCCCGCGGAGTAGACACCCGGCGGGGCCCGGCGAAACCTGGGCGCGAGCACCCTCTGGGACCCTGTACACTTTTTCTCAGCCGGTCGGGAACGACCGGCCGCGGTGGGTGTAGCTCAGTTGGTAGAGCACCTGGTTGTGGTCCAGGTGGCCGCGGGTTCAAGTCCCGTCACTCACCCTGAACGATCAAGCCCCGACCTGCGAAAGCAGGTCGGGGCTTCTTCGTGCTCGAAACTTTGGGAACGCAGCGGGAACACAGGGCCCCCACGCCGGTCGTATCGTCGGCCCAGGGCGAGCATCGTGAAACGTCCCAAGAAAGATGGCATCGCCACCTACCAAGTGAAGTGGCGACAGGCCGGCGAGTGGCGGTCAGAACGATTCGGCGAGCCGGAACAGGCCGATCAGTTCCAAGAACCTCGTAGAGGCGCACGGAGTGCAGGAGGCGCTTTCGTGCGTCCGGGCCGGCTTGGTGCTTCCCGCCACAGCAGTGCTCTACGCCGCTTCGACGACGCCCTCGCCTACCGCCGCGGACCACTCCACCAGCAGCCGCTGATACTGGGCCTCATCTGCTTCGGACAGCCCGCCCTCCGCGCGCGCGACCAGGGCGCGGATCTCCGCATTCACGGCCTCAGCAGACCGCACAGAGCCAGGTACGGCAGGGGATGGGGGCATGAGGCAAGGCTACGGCGGGGCACTGACAACCGGCAGTGGATGTGACTGAAATCCATCAGACCGTAAGATCCGGTTCCATGATTCGCGCAGTGGTGTTCGACGTCGGTGAGTGCCTGGTGGACGAGACGCGGGAGTACGGGACCTGGGCCGACTGGCTCGGCGTACCCCGCCACACGTTCGCCGCGATGTTCGGCGCGATCATCGCCCAAGGCCGCGACTACCGGGACGTCTTCCAGGAGTTCGCCCCCGGCTTCGATCTGTACGAACAGCGGGACAAGCGAGCCGCCGCCGGGCAGCCCGAGCACTTCGACGAGTCCGACCTCTACCCCGACGTCCGCCCCGCCCTCGCGGCCCTGCGCGATGCCGGCCTGTGGCTCGGTATCGCAGGCAACCAGACCGTGAGGGCCGGCGGGATCCTCCGTGAACTGTTCACCGGCGACGTGGACCTGATCGGCACGAGCGACGACTGGGGCGCCAGCAAGCCGGACCCGCTGTTCTTCGAGCGCGTCGCCGAGGTGGTGCCCTTCGAGCCGGGCGAGATCCTCTACGTCGGCGACCGGATCGACAACGACCTGCGGCCGGCCGTCGCCGCTGGGATGCCCACCGCGCTGGTCCACCGCGGGCCGTGGGCGACGATCCAGTGGAGGGACGAGGAAGCGAAGAAGCTTCCCACCTTCCGGGTGGAGAGCCTCCTCGAACTTCCTGAGCTGATCACCAAGTTCAACGCGTCAGCGCGCTGACCGTCGTACCCCACCCGTACAGCTGGTCGTCGAGGTCACGCACGCATGCCTCGTGCTGCCACGGGGCGAGCGCACGCCGCACGTCCCGCACCCGGCCCATGCCCGTCGCGTACCAGGTCACGGCCAGCTGATCGAGGGCCTGGCGCGCGTACTCGCAGGCTTGCTCCGGGTTCCCGGCCGCCGCCTCCACCGCGGCCAGGTCGCCGAAGATGACCGTCCGCTGCTTGTCCGCGTCGACAGACAGCTCGTCGAGGACGTGCAGAAGCGTTGCCCTCGCCTGCGGCAGATGCCCTGCCTTGAGCTGGGTGTTGCCCTTGAATGCCGCGAGGCGGACGGGGCTGAACCAGTCCATCCACTCCGGCGTCTCGTGCTCCGATCCGGCAGCCAGGGTGTCCTCGGCGTGCCCGATCAGATGCAGCGCCGTGCGGGTGTTTCCACAGCGGGTCTCGCACTCCGCTTCCACCGCGTCCAGCCATGCCCAGAACTCCGCCGACGCCGGGCCGCGGCGGGTGTAGGTACGGGCGGCCACCATGCGCTCCACCGCCTCATCTCGCCTGCCTCCCCAGCCGGGGATGAATGCGGTGTGCGCCAGGATCGCGGCCCCGAGCAGCGCGTCGTCCGCCTCGCCCGCAGCTTGCAGGGCGCGCAGCCACGTGTCCTGTGCGTGCTCTGCCTGCCGCAGATCGAAGAACTCGATCCGCCCCGCCAGCAGCCATGACTCCGCCAACGCTGCGGCCACCGCCTGCCGGGTCGCGCCCGCCGTCTCCGGCAGCAGCGCACAGCCGAGCGAGGCGTGCGCGATGACGGACGGATGCAGGGTCGCTGGCGCCACCGTCCAGTACAGGCGGCGGTGCGACCGCGTCACTACCTCGAAGTCGCCGGCCACGGACGACGGCTGAAGGGCATGCGCTGCCTGCGAGGGCACTGCGGCCAAGCCGATGGCGGCGACGGTGCCCGTGACCAGCGCCCGGCGTACCTGGTCCGGCCGCTGGCCGTCCCGGCCGCTGGGCGGGGTGAATCCAAGCTGTTCCATACCCTGGCCAAGCAGCTGCGTGAGAGCCTGCTGGCAGTCCGGGTGCGGCCAGGGCGGGGTCTCGGACTCCCAGCGGCGTACCTGGCGAACGCCGACGGCCAGCCCGCGGGCGGCCATTGCTGTGGCGAGAGCCTGCTGCGATCGGTAACCGGCTGCCATGCGGGCCGCCTTCAAGCGGGTGTTGCCTGCGGGCCGAGACACGTGCACCTCCGTGGGGACTCGGACGCCATTCTCGCACCACGCCCTCACTGCGGCCAGATGTCACCCCAACTGGGCGCAAGAAAGCCCGCATTGGTGCAGGGAAAAGTCCGCTAGAAGTCCTCGTAACTCGCCTGTCATGGGACCACTCTGATCGCACCACTCGACGAGCCGCAGCGAGGACCCCATGGCAAAGGACACGCGAGCACCGGAACTCAGCAGGGCAGGGTGCGAACTCCTGCCCGCCGGCCAGAACTGGGACGCCGTGCGAGTCCCGCGCAGCGTCGGCCTCACCACCATCGAGGTCCTCGGTCGGCGCTCTGGTGCTGTCATCGAAGACCCCCGCGAGCCCTGCCTCTACTGGTTCGTCGCTGCGGGCACGGCCGGGCAGTGGGCGGTCGACAACACGCAGGCCCTTGGGGAAGGCGACTTCCTCAGCGTCCCGCCCGCCCGCCGTGCTCAGGGCCCTGGGTCGTACTGGCGGATCTGCCCCGGCGGCAGCGACTGGCTCACCGACGCCGACGCGCTGCGCGCCGCCGTCGAGGATGCGCTCGGGCCGCGCCTCGGAGTGGAGCACTTCGTATGAGCCGCGCCATGGACATCACCAGCCCGGGGCCGCTTGCTCTCGCCCTGGCTGAGCGGCGCGTCCACATCCCCGGTGTCTGCTGGATCCCGAAGGGTGGCCGGCCTCTGCGCTGCACCCTGGAGCCGAACCACAAACGCGATGATCACTACCACTGGCCTACCCGTACCTCATGGCCACGTCGTACAGGTGAGACGCAGTGACCACGGCGCCCACCGAGCCCCGCAGCCCCACGGCAGCGGAATGCCGCCTCGGTGAACACAAGCTGTGCCACGGCAACGAAGACGTGCAGGCCGGCGGCGTGGTGGCAGTGCGGCTGCGCTGCGGCTGTCCGTGCCACCGGAAAGCACACCCCTGACTCCTGCCTCGGCTGCCACGCCCCTGGACAGGTCGAAGCCGAGACAGGCCGCCCGCCCTGATCGCTCGTACGAGTGGTCAGGGCGGGTCAGCACACCGCACCACCGGCTGCCCACCCACGCTGGCGGAATGCGCAACCAAGGAGAACAGCGAGTGCAGCAGCCGCCCTACTGCCCCCACTGCCCCGAGCACCCGTTGCTGTGGAAAGACACCACGACCACACGACCCGGCGCCGACGATCGCTGACGCTGGTACTGCACCGGATGCACCCGGCGGTGGGAGCCCACCTCCGAGCAGAAGGCTAGGTTCACCCATGGGACACCAGCAGGATCAGGCCACGCCGTGCGGTAACAACGGCTGCCCCGGCACCAAGGTCACGATCTACCACTACGACGACAACGGGAACTGCACCAGCCAGCAGATGACGCCGTGCAACGTCTGCGGGCAGTGACCCCGACCGCGGTCACTGCCTGACGAGGTCGGCAAGCGGGACACCGATCGCGTCGGCGACGAGAATCAGGGAGTCGATCAGCGCGGCCGCTTGCCCCTGCTCGGTCCGCACGTAGGACGCCCGGCCCGTCCCGGCTCTCTCAGCCACAGTCTGCTGAGTCAGGTTCGCGTGGAGCCGGGCGGCTCGGATCTGGTCCCCGATGACACGGCGACGGGCGATGATCCAGTCGGGCGGAGGGACGGAGCGCGGCACTCGCTCATGTTCGCCGGTTCACGATCGAATACATGTAGGGCAAAACCTACACTGCACGATCTAGAAAGGGGTGGGTACCTCACTCGGGCCACACCCCCACACGATCAGCGCTCTCCGCAATGCTCCCCAGGCTCGCGGAGAATGGCCGCTACGCCCCCGCCCTGGAAACAGGTCGGGGGCTCGGATCTTTTGCGTTCCATGACGCCGCCATGGCCGCCATGGGACGCGGCCATGACCGCCGCGGCCGTCAGGACGACGCGCGGGTCACCAGCTCCGTCGGGAGCACGACCTGGCGGGGGGCGACGCTGCGGGTGACCGCCGGGCGGCGGTCGGCGATCTCCTCGAGCAGCACCCGGGCCATCTCGCGGCCCATCTCCTCTATCGGCTGCCGGACGCTGGTCAGGGGCGGGTCCATGTGGCGGGCGATGACCGAGTCGTCGAAGCCGACCAGTGCCACATCGCCGGGAACGCTGCGGCCCCGCTCGCGCAGGACCTGGCGGGCGCCCGCCGCCATCACGTCGGACGCGGCGAAGACCGCGTCGATGTCCGGGCGGCGCTCCAGCAGCTCCGCCATGGCGCGGCGGCCGCCCGCCTCGGTGAAGTCGGCGGGGGCGATCAGCCGCTCGTCGGCGTCGAGGCCGGCCGCGGCCAGTGCCTGCCGGTAGCCCTCGAGGCGGCACTGGGCGCCGTACACGTCGAGCCGTCCGGTGATGGTGGCTATCGTGCGGCGGCCGCGCGCCATGAGGTGGTCCACGGCGCCGCGCGCGCCGGCCACGTTGTCCGCGTCGACCCAGGCGAGCGGCTCGCGCTCGGAACGGCGGCCGCTGATGACGGTCGGTATGCCCAGCTCGGCCAGCAGCTCGGGCAGCGGGTCGCCGGCGCGTACGGAGACGAGCAGGACGCCGTCGACCCGGTGGCCCGCGAGGTAGTGCGCCAGGCGGCTGCGCTCGCGGTCGTTGCCGACGATGGTGAGCAGCAGCTGCATCTCGGTGCTGTCGAGGGCGGCGCCGACGCCCCGCAGGATGTCGGAGAAGTACGGCTCGGTGAAGAAGCGGGACTCGACCTCGGGGACGACGAGCGCGACGGCGTCGGCGCGGTTGGCGGCGAGGGCGCGGGCCGCGCGGTTCGGTACGTACCCCAGCTCGTCGACGGCGGCCTCGACGGCGGCGCGGGTCTCGTCGCTCACCCGCGGGGAGCCGTTGACCACCCGGGAGACGGTGCCCCGGCCGACACCGGCGCGTGCGGCCACTTCTTCGAGCGTCGGCCGTCCGCCGCTCCGGCTCCGGAATCCACGAGTCACGATGTCCCGACCTCCCCGCCCTGTGCGCCGTCCGGTCACCGTCCGGCGCTGCGCAATATCTCATAGCGGTCTCGGACCGCACATCCCGCCGTCCGGCGTCTTGACACCCCCACGGCGAGCCGCCAACCTTCAACACATCACACGTGGGAGCGCTCCCACAGTACCCGAACCGTACACATCCCGCACGTTCCCCACCCGGGCCGCAGCCGCAATTCATGGGCTCACCAGCACAGTTGGCCAGGGGGTCGGCACGTCAGGGCACAAGGAGGACGCAATGCGCATCAGCACCCGAACGCCTCACCGGGCGGTGGTCGTCGCCGCCGTTGTGGCACTCGGCGCCGGCCTGCTCGGCGGTTGCGCCGAGGACAGCGAGGGCCCGGGCGGCGGCTCCGGCGACAGCGGGACGGACACCAGGGGCAGGACCACCATCGAGATCGGCACCTTCGGGGTCTTCGGCTACAAGCAGGCCGGGCTCTACGACGAGTACATGAAGCTGCACCCGGAGATCCTCATCAAGGAGGACGTGACCGAGCGCGTCGACACGTACTACCCGGAACTGCTGACGCACCTCGCGGCCAACAGCGGTCTCCAGGACATCCAGGCCATAGAGGTCGGGAACATCAACGAGATCGCCACCACCCAGGCCGACAAGTTCGAGGACCTGTCCAAGGCGCCCGGCGTCGACAAGTCGGACTGGCTGGACTGGAAGTGGGCGCAGGGGACCGCCAAGGACGGGCGGACCGTCGCGCTCGGTACGGACATCGGGCCCATGGGCATGTGCTACCGCAAGGACCTGTTCGAGAAGGCGGGGCTGCCGACCGACCGCGAGGCCGTCGGCAAGCTGTGGGCGGGCGACTGGCAGAAGTACGTCGACGCCGGCAAGCGGTACAAGGCGAAGGGGCCCAAGGGCACCACGTTCACCGACTCGGCGGCCGGTCTCTTCGCCGCCGTCAACAACGGCTACGCGGAGCGCTTCTACGACGCCGACGGCAAGCTGATCCACAAGGACAGTCCGGCGGTGAAGACCGCCTGGGGCCTGGCGATGCAGGCCGCGACGGGCGGGCTGACCGGAAAGCTGAAGCAGTTCGACAAGGCGTGGGACCAGGCGTACGCGAACGGGACCTTCGCCACCGTCTCCTGCCCGCCGTGGATGCTCGGCTACATCAAGGAGAAGGCGGGAGCGGCGGGCGAGGACAAGTGGGACGTCGCGGCGGCCCCCAAGCCCGCCAACTGGGGCGGCTCGTTCATCGGCGTACCGAAGGCGGGCAAGAACAAGGCGGAGGCGATCAAACTCGCGGCCTGGCTGACCGCGCCCGAACAGCAGGCGAAGCTCTTCGACAAGCAGGCGAGCTTCCCGTCCACCCCGCCGGCGTACGAGCTGGACGTGGTCGCGGGCGCCAGGAACCCGTACTTCGGCGACGCGCCCACCGGGCAGCTCTTCGCCGAGGCGGCCAAGGGCATCCCGACGCTGCTGCTCGGCCCGAAGGACCAGCAGATCAGCACCGCTTTCGGTGATGTCGGCATCCTCCAGGTGGAGCAGCAGGGCAAGAGCCCGGAGCAGGGCTGGGAATCGGCCCTGAAGGAGATCGACAACGCGGTGGACGGCGGCTGATGCGTCCGTACACCGACCAGGCGGTGTCCCCCTCCGCGGGGGACGCGGCCGCGGACCGCCCGGGAGCGGTACCGGCGGCGGCCGGGCGGCCGGGGGGCACCGGCCGCCGCCGGGCGTGGCGCAGCAGGCGCTACCGCTGGGACATGAAGTACAGCCCGTACGCCTTCGTCGCGCCCTTCTTCGTCTTCTTCGCGGCCTTCGGGGTCTTCCCCCTCCTCTATACGGGCTGGTCGTCGCTGCACCGCGTGTCGCTGTCGGCGCCGGACGACATGCAGTGGGTGGGGCTGCACAACTACACGCGGCTGCTGGAGGACGAGTTCTTCTGGAACGCGCTGCGCAACACCTTCACCATCGGCATCATCTCGACGGTGCCGCAGCTGCTGATGGCGCTGGGCATCGCGCACCTGCTCAACTACCGGCTGCGCGCCTCGGGCTTCTTCCGGGTCGCGATCCTCACTCCGTACGCCACTTCGGTGGCCGCCGCGACGCTCGTCTTCGTACTCCTCTTCGGGCGCGACTACGGGATGATCAACTGGGTGCTGGACGCGGTGGGGCTCGGGAAGGTCGACTGGCAGAGCGGGACCCTGTCGTCGCAGGTGGCGGTCTCCTCGATCGTGATCTGGCGGTGGACGGGTTACAACGCGCTGATCTACCTGGCCGCGATGCAGGCCGTGCCGAACGATCTGTACGAGTCGGCGGCGCTGGACGGGGCGACGCGCTGGCAGCAGTTCCTCCACGTCACCATCCCCTCCCTGCGGCCGACGATCCTCTTCACGGTCGTCGTCTCGACGATCGGCGCGACGCAGCTGTTCGGTGAGCCGCTGCTGTTCGGCGGGGCGGGCGGACAGAAGGGCGGGGCGTCGCACCAGTTCCAGACGCTCGGCCTCTACCTGTACGAGCAGGGCTGGTTCAACTTCCACCTCGGCCGGGCCTCCGCGATCGCCTGGGCGATGTTCCTGATCCTGCTGATCGTCGCGGGCATCCACCTGCTGGTCGCCCGCCGCCTGAGGAAGAGCCAATGACGAAACTGACGCGTGTACGCGCCGGCCGCCATCTGCACGGTGGCCCCCTCACCTACGCCGTGCTGATCCTCTTCACGGCAGGCTCGCTGTTCCCCCTCGTCTGGACGGCGATCGCGGCCTCCCGCAACAGCACCCGGCTGTCCCAGACGCCGCCGCCGTTCTGGTTCGGCGGGAACCTCTTCAAGAACCTCCAGACCGCCTGGACCGACGCCAACATGGGGCTCGCCCTGCTCAATACGGCGGTGGTGGCCGGGAGCATCGCCCTGGGGACCGTCCTCTTCTCGACCCTGGCCGGCTTCGCCTTCGCCAAGCTGCGCTTCCGTTTCAAGAACCTGCTGATGCTGCTGGTCATCGCCACGATGATGGTGCCGCCGCAGCTCAGCGTCGTACCCCTCTTCATGACCATCGCCGAGCTGGAGTGGACCGACCAGCTCCAGGCCGTCATCCTGCCGACTCTCGTCAGCGCCTTCGGGGTCTTCTTCATGCGCCAGTACCTGGTGCAGGCGCTGCCGGGCGAACTGATCGAGGCGGCGCGGATGGACGGCGCGAGCAGTCTGCGGATTGTCTGGCACATCGTCTTCCCGGCCGCCAGGCCCGCGATGGCGGTGCTGGGCATGCTCACCTTCGTGGCCGCCTGGAACGACTTCTTCTGGCCGATCATCGCGCTGACCCAGGACAACCCGACCGTGCAGGTGGCGCTCGCCAACCTCGGCCAGGGGTTCGTCCCCGACCAGTCGGTCGTCATGGCCGGCGCCCTGCTCGGCACACTGCCGCTGCTGCTGGCCTTCACGCTCTTCGGGAGGCAGATCGTGGGCGGGATCATGCAGGGCGCGGTCAAGGGCTGACTTCCATTGCCTCCTCTCCCCTCCTACCCCCTCCTACCAGGAGCGCTTCCATGACCGAGAGCACCGAGAGCGCTGCGAGCGCCGAGAGCACCGCGAACTTCCCGCCCGGCTTCCTGTGGGGCACCGCGACCGCCGCGTACCAGATCGAGGGCGCGGCGCGGGAGGACGGCCGCACCCCGTCGATCTGGGACACCTTCAGCCGTACGCCGGGCAAAGTGCTCGGCGGCGACACCGGGGACGTGGCCGCCGACCACTACCACCGCATGCCCGGTGACGTGCGGATGATGGCGGACCTGGGCCTGAGCGCCTACCGCTTCTCGGTGTCCTGGCCGCGCGTGCAGCCGGGCGGCCGGGGCCCGGCGTGCGGGCGCGGCCTGGACTTCTACCGCGCGCTGACCGACGAGCTGCTGGCGGCCGGGATCACTCCCAGCCTCACCCTCTACCACTGGGACCTGCCGCAGGAGCTGGAGACTCCCTCCGTCGGCGGCTCCGCCGCGGGGGGCGGCTGGCCGGAGCGGGACACGGCGTACCGCTTCGCGGAGTACGCGGGGCTGGTCGCCGAGGCGCTGGGCGACCGTGTCGAGCTGTGGACCACCCTCAACGAGCCGTGGTGCAGCGCCTTCCTGGGGCATGCCTCCGGGGTGCACGCCCCCGGCCGCACCGACCCGGTGGCCGCCCTGCGCGCCGCCCACCACCTGAACCTGGCGCACGGCCTGGCCGTCCAGGCGCTGCGCGCCGCGCTTCCGGCCCGGGCACGGATCGGCGTGAGCCTCAATCCGAGCGCGGTCAGGCCGCTCACACCGTCGCCGGGGGACCTGGACGCCCAGCGTCGCATCGACGCCCTCGCGAACCGGATCTTCACGGGCCCGATGCTGGCGGGCGCGTACCCCTCCGACCTCTTCGCCGACACCGCGCACCTGACGGACTGGTCGTTCGTGCGGGACGGGGACGAGGCGACGGCCGGCGGGCCGCTGGACACGCTGGGCATCAACTACTACGCCCCGGCGGTGGTTTCCGCGCCCGGCGACACCGCGACGGGTGCGAGCCGCGACGGCCACGGCGGCGGAGACCACTCCCCCTGGCCCGGCTCGGAGTCCGTCGTCTTCCACCAGCCGCCGGGCGAGCTGACCGCGATGGACTGGTCCGTCGACCCGACCGGCCTGTACGACCTGCTGATGCGGTACGCCCGCGAGGCACCGGACGTGGAGCTGATGGTCACGGAGAACGGCGCGGCGTACGACGACAAGCCGGCCGCCGACGGCACGGTCCACGACCCGGACCGCATCCGCTACCTGCACGGCCATTTGGCGGCGGTGCGCCGGGCGATGCTGGACGGGGCGGACGTGCGCGGCTACTTCCTCTGGTCGCTGATGGACAACTTCGAGTGGGCGTACGGCTACAGCAAGCGGTTCGGCGCGGTGTACGTCGACTACGAGACGCAGGAGCGTACGCCGAAGTCGAGTGCGCGGTGGTACGGGCGGGTGGCGAGGACGGGCGTACTGCCGTACCCGATGCAGGACGAGTGACCCGGCCCCGCCGCACCCGCGCCCCGGAGCCCCCGGCCCCCGGACTACCGCTGCGCCCTGCCCGTCATGTCGGCGGTCTGGCCGGCCGCCGGGGGCTCGACCTCCAGTTCGGTGCCGAAGTCGCTGTACTCGATGACGGTCCGGACGTCCACCTTCTGCGGGCCGCCGGCCCCCGGGCCGGCCGGTGCCTTCATGTTCATGTCCATCTGCTGGCGGCGGATACGGCCGTCGTCGTCCAGCCAGACGTCCATCGGCAGGGTCGGGCCGAGCTGCTTCTTCAGCTGCTCGGCCTTGGCCCGGTCGCCCGGTCCGGCGAGCTTGTCGACGTCGATCGTGACCCGGTAGCGGGTCGTGTTCGTACCGCCGGCCTTCTCCGTGCCGATCTTCTTGACGTCCTTGTCGGTGACGCCCTTGGCGAAGCCGGCCGCCTCGGCGGGGTCGTTCACCTGCGCCGCGCCACCGCCGCCGTTGCGCTGCGCGGCCTTCTTCAGGTCGATCTTGATCCAGGGCTTGTCGCCCGGCACGTTCGCCTGTTGCGCCTCGGGCACCTTCTGGTAGACCGTGCCGTCGACCACGCGCTGCTCGATCTTCTGGCCTTCGGCGGTGAGCGTCATCTCGCTGTCGCCGCCGGCGAGGTCGATGACCCCCTCACCGCTGACGGAGGCGGTCTTGCCCTCCGCCGACGTCCGCGTCCTCAGCGTCATGCGCGCGGTCTCCGCCTCGGCGGTCCTGTCGTAGGCGGTACGCACCGCCGCCGTGCCCTCTTCCTGTGCGCCGGGGCCCTTCTTCCCGGTCTTGCCGCCCGCGTCCGGGCCGTCGCTCCCGCACGCCACCAGTGCGGTACACGCGACCGCACCCGCCACACCGATGGCTCCGGCCTTCAGTCCCGCCCGTAACTCGAACATGCGGCCCCACCTCTCGTGATGGTCATTCGGTTCAGTGGATGACCTCATCGCGGGTTCCCTCAGCCGGGCCCATTAAGCAGGATTTATACGGAGCCGAGCCCTCCGCCGGCCACTCCGCTTGCGCATGGAACCGGGGAGCGCAGCGGCGGGTCCGACCGGGGCCCGGGGCCGAATCAGGCGGCTTTGACCCGGCCGGGCCCACCCGCGCCCCTCCCCTCCCGGCGTAGCCTGGAAAGCGGACTCGGGGGCCGTTCAATCGCCCGCCGGAGGCGGATGGCCATGGCATCACTCGTATGCAAGAACTTCGACTCCTCAGACGAGACCCGTCCCTTCGAGGACGACAAGGGCAGGCTCGACCTGCTCACCACAGACCGGGGACCGGTCGGCCGCGCCGTCTTCGAGCCGGGCTGGCAGTGGACCAAGCACGTCGGGCCCATCGCCGGAACCGACAGCTGCCAGGCCGCCCACGTCGGCTACGTCGTGAACGGCCGGATGAAGGTCGTCATGGACGACGGCGAGAGCATCGAGGTCGGACCCGGCGACTTCGTCTCCGTCGCACCCGGTCATGACGCCTGGGTCCTCGGCGACGAGCCGTGCGTGTTCCTCGACTGGGTCGGTTTCGGCGACTACGCCGTCCCCACGCCCGCAGCCAGTGGCTGAACTCGTTCCGTGAACCGCCGCGACCCCGCCGAGGGGCGGCTGTACGCCATCCGTGTTGTCATCGATGGAGGAGGAAACCAGGTCCCGAGCGCGGGAGGAACCCCGACATCATGGCTATGAACAAGCAGCTCAAGGCTCGCGACATCATGACCGGCGGCGTGCAGTGCGTCGGTGCGCACCAGTCGTTGTTCGAGGCGTCGCAGATGATGCGCGATCTGAATGTCGGCTGTCTGCCCATCTGCGGCGACGACAACAGGATCACCGGCCTGATCACCGATCGCGACATCGTCGTGAAGTGCTGCGCCGAAGGCGTCGACCCGGCGACGGTGCAGGCCGGCACACTGAACGGGCACGTGCACTGGATCGACGCCGACGCGGACGCCGGCGAGGCCCTGGAGACCATGGAAACGCACCAGATCAAGCGTCTCCCGGTCATCGACGTCGCGGGAGGCCACCAGCTGGTCGGCATGATCACAGAGGCCAACCTCGCCAAGAACCTCAGCGACGAACAGATCGCGGAGTTCGCGTCGCGGGTGTACGCCGCCGCCGGCTGAGCAGTCCGCACACTCCCCGGGGCCGGCCGTTCCCCAGCCGCCCCGGGCACCGCCGTGCCGGGGCCGGGGCCGCGCGAGGCCGGGCCCGGGTCAGCCGTGCGGCCGAAGAGCCGCCAGGCCCTTCTGAAGGTCCTCACGGTTCATCGCCGGCTGCACCGTCACCTCCGCGCCCAGCTCGAAGAACGGCTCCGCGACGGAGGGGAGCTGCGAGCTGTCCTGCATGTCGAAGACCATGACGCAGGACCGCTTGCCCTCAGTGCCGGTGAAGTAGGCCGCCTCGGGCTTGAGCCGGTCCATCGTCGCTTCCAGGAGCTGCGGAAGCGTGCCGTTCTTGAGCGCTTCCGTCGACATCTTGGTGTCCATCACGGCTCGCAGCATGACCCTCATCGCACTCGCTCCTCACTCGGCACACCACGGCCGGCGCAGTCCCAGCCGCGCACGCTGAAGCCCGGTGGCGTTGTTCCGCCCAGCCTCGTTTCGGGCGATCGGAGCGGCAACATCTCATCGACCGTTCGAGCGCACGCGTACCCCGGCCGAGTGGGGCATCCGAGGAGCCGGGAAGCCGGTCAGAGCTTGACGCCCGCAGACCTCTTCCCCGCCCCCGTCCCCGTCCCCCGCTTGCGCCGCCCCAGCCGGTGTCCGTTCTGCCCGCCCGCCGTGCGCCGGCCGTCGAGGCCGATCCAGATGCGGACCTCCGTACCGCCGAGCACCGAATGCCCGACGCGCACGTCGCCGCCCGTCGACTCCGCGACCCGCCGCACGATGTCCAGGCCGAGGCCCGTGGACCCGTCCCCGCCCCCGCTGTTGCCGCGCACCAGCGCCGCCTCCGGGTCGGAGATGCCGGGCCCCGCGTCCGAGACGAGGACGATGACGGCGTCGTCGCCGTTGTGCACGTCCACCGAGAAGGCCGTTCCCACGGGGGTGTGGCGGAAGACGTTGCCGAGCAACGCGTCGAGGGCTGCGGCCAGTTCGGGCCGGGCGACCGGGATGCGTACCGTACGGTCGACACCCGCGAGACGCACCTCCCTGCCCTCGTCCTCCGCCAGCGCCGACCAGAAGTCCATGCGTTCGCGCACGACTTCGGACACGTCGCAGCCCGCGCCGGACCCCGGCAGCCCGTGTCCCAGCCCGTTTCCCAGCCCCTGCGACCGCTGTTCGCGCGCCGTACGGATGATCGTGTCGACCTCGCGTTCCAGCTGCTCGACCGCGGCCCTGGTCTGTTCGGCGGCCGGCCCTTCGCCGAGCGAGGCCGCGTTGAGGCGCAGCACCGTCAGCGGGGTCCGCAGCCGATGTGACAGATCGGCGGCCAGTTCCCGCTCGTTGGCGAGGAGCTGGACCACCTGGTCGGCCATGGAGTTGAACGCGGCGGCGGCGGAGCGCAGTTCCGGCGGCCCCTCCTCGGGGACGCGTACGCCGAGCCTGCCCTCCCCCAGGTCGTGCGCCGCGCCCGCGAGCCGCCGGGCGGGCTGGACCATGCGTACGCCGAGCCGGTCCGCGACCGCCACCGAGCCGACGACCAGGGCGGTTCCCACGCCGGCCAGGACGAGCCAGGCGGTGGCCACGCCGTTGCTGACGTCGTCCTCGGGCACGAAGACCTCGACGACGGCGATCCGTCCGCTGGCGATCGCGGTCGGCTGGAGCAGCGCGTAGCCGCCCGGCACCTCCGAGATGGAGGCGCGGCCGATCCGCCGCGTGGTCTCCAGGTCCTGCTGCGCCGCCCGGCGCTCGCCGATCACCAGCGGCCCGCCGCCCGCCTCGTCGGCGGCCGGGACGTGCACGGCCATCCGGCCCGCGATGCCGACCTCGGTGGTCTGGACGGCCCGGTCCAGCGAGTCGCGGTCGGTGGCGATGGAGAGGGTGGGGCCGATGGTGGCGGCCCAGCGTTCGGCGTTGGAGAAGGCCCGGTCCCTGGCCATCTCCTTGACGACGAGTCCGAGCGGTACGGCGAAGGCCACCACGACCATCACGGTCACCGCCAGGCACACCTTGACCAGGGCCCACCTCACCTCGGTGGCTCCAGCTTCACACCGACCCCGCGCAGGGTGTGCAGATAGCGGGGGCTCGCCGCGGTCTCGCCGAGCTTGCGGCGCAGCCAGGACAGGTGGACGTCGATGGTCTGGTCGTCGCCGTAGCTCTGCTGCCAGACCTCGGCGAGCAGTTCCTTGCGCGGTACGACGACTCCGGGCCGCCCCGCCAGGAACGTCAGCAGGTCGAACTCCCGGCGCGTCAGGTCCAGCCGCACACCGTCCAGCTCGGCCTGCCGGCGCAGCGGGTCGACGGAGAGCCCGCCGACCCGGAGCACCCGGGACGGCGGCTCGGCGCCCGCGACGGCGCGGGCGCGGCGCAGCACGGCGGCCATGCGGGCCGACAGGTGCTCGACCGAGAAGGGCTTGACGAGGTAGTCGTCGGCGCCGTCGTTGAGCAGCCGTACGATCTCCGCCTCGTCGTCGCGCGCTGTGGCGATGATCACGGGTACGTCGGTGATGCCGCGCAGCATCTTCAGCGCTTCCGCCCCGTCGAGATCGGGCAGACCGAGGTCGAGGACGACCACGTCGAAGCCGAAATGGGCGACCTCGCGCAACGCCTCCAGTGCCGTACCGACGCTGCGCACCGTGTGGGTGGCTTCGGTCAGGTGCCGGATGAGGGCGGAACGTACGAACTGGTCGTCCTCGACCACGAGCACACTTGCCATGGGCGGCACCGTACGCCATGCGGGGGACGGAAGTTCCTTCTGGGCAGGGGCGGGACGGGTGGGGCAGTATGGCCCGGATGCAACGAGGATTCGTACACGCCGTGGCGTGGTCGCTCGCCACCGGCGCGGCGGTCACGCTGTCGTGGTGGGGCGTGCACACGGTGATGGCCGGTACCGCGTACGACCCTCCGCAGGCCCTCCCGGTCCCCACCGGCCCGCCGGCGCAGAGCGCCGCCGCGCAGAGCGTGAAAGCGCAGTCGTCCTCGTCCTCGACGCGGCGCCCCGAGGACGACGGGGGGCCCGCCGGGCAGCCGGAACGTTCCGCTTCGCCGCCGGCCACCCCGGCGGACCGCTCCGCCCCGGCCCCGAGCCGCACACCGGGCGGTTCCGCCGGCCGGTCCGGCGCCGGCTCCCCGTCGCAGCCGTCGTCGCGGCCGCCGGCGGCCGCGGACAGCCGGGTGAAGAGCTACACCACCGAGGGCGGCCGGGTGACCTTCGATCTGGGGAAGACCTCCGCCAAGCTGGTTTCCGCGACGCCGGCGACGGGCTGGTCGATGCAGGTCTGGAAGGACCCGTCGTGGATCCGGGTGGAGTTCACCGCGGGCGCGGCCGCGGTCTCGGTCTTCTGCACCTGGCACGACCACGAGCCGACGGTCGAGATCGTGAAGTCCTGATCCGGGTCGTCCGCTCCCGGCCGTTCGATCCGGGTCATCCGCTCCCGGGTCGTCCGCTCCCGACCGTCCGGCCCCGGTCAGGTGAAGGCGGACGCCGGCGGCTCCGGTGAGGGCCGCGCGCTCGCGTCGGTGACGGCGGCCGCGCCCCCCGTGAAGCCGGCCAGTTCCCGGCCGTGTTCCACCCGCCCCGGGTGCGGGTCGGTCGCGACGCGGCGGGTCCACTCGGCGACGGGCAGCGTACGGTCCGACGCCAGCAGCACCGCGTTGCCGAAGCGCCGCCCGCGCAGCACGGCCGGATCGGCGGCGAGGGCGAGTTCGGGCCAGACGGCGGCGGCGGTGGCGATCTGGCCGCGCAGGTACGCGAGGGGCGGGCCGTCGGCGAGGTTGGCGGCGTAGAAGCCCCCGGGCCTCAGCACTCTGCGTACGTCGGCGAGGAATTCGGTGCTGGTGAGGTGCCCGGGCGTGCGGGCTCCGCTGAACACGTCCGCGATCACCAGGTCCGCCCAGCCGTCCGCGACCTTGCCGAGCCCGGCGCGGGCGTCGAGGGAGCGGACGCGGATACGGGCCTGGGCGTCCAGCGGCACCACCCTGCGCACCAGTTGGACGAGCGCCGCGTCCACCTCGACGATCTGCTGGGTGGAGCGGGGCCGGGTGGCGGCGACGTAACGGGCCAGGGTGAAGGCGCCGCCGCCCAGGTGCAGGACGTGGACGGGCTGTCCCGGCGGGGCGGTGAGATCGGCGATGTGGCCGAGCCTGCGCTGGTACGCGAAGTCGAGGTGGGACGGGTCGTCGAGGTCCACGTGGGACTGCGGGGCGCCGTCGATGAGGAGGGTCCAGCCGCGCGGCCGGTCCCGGTCGGGTATCAGTTCGGCGAGTCCGCCGTCGACGTGCTCGACGACCGGCCCGGGGGCGGCGCGCTCGCGCCGTCTGCTGTTCTTTGCCACACAGCCAGTATCGGTTCGATCCGCTCAGCGGACCCGGTCGGCCGCCTCGATCAGCCGGGCCGCCTCGCCGAGTGCGGCCCTGAGCACCGCCGGGTCGGTGACCGGTCCCGTGTCCGTGGGCGGCAGCAGCCAGCCGGTGCCGCTGACGGGCGGCTCGGGAACCACGGGCCGCGCGTCGGCCCCGATGCCGCCGGTCAGGTCCGCCGGGAGGCGCAGGCCGCGTCCGGCCGTCTGCGTACAGGCGCTGCCCGGCATGTCCCAGCCGTCGGCGGTGCCGGGGGGTACCAGGAAGCCGAGGGTGGCGCAGGAGCCGTCGTGCAGCACGGGGCCGACGGCGGGGGCGGAGGCGCGGCGGATGATGTCCACCGCTTCGAGGCCCTGACGCACCGGGACCGTCACCAGGTCGCACGGTTCGGCACCAGGAACAACGGGAGTTCCTCCCGCCGCCGGTGGGCCGGCGCTGAAGTCCTGGGTGGGCCTGTGCCGAGCCGTTGTCCTTGAGCCGTTGATCTCCACGCCGGCCTCCAACAAGGGAACCCTCCTCGCTCGAACGGGAACCGCGCTCCCGCTCCTCATTCTCCAACGCGCGAAAGCGTCAACGGCTACGGCGCCGCGCCGCCGCAAAGGATGGCAGTTCATGGCAGATCGTGGGTGAGATATCCCGTTTGTAGCGGAACAGCGTGTGTTCAAGTCGTCACAGCGGGTACGTTTTTGCTCCGCTGAAGCACGCGAACCTTGCGGGAGGTCCTGGCCATGCCGAACAACGACTTCCGCCGCCTGCGAGGGTCCCGTTCACCGGCCGAATTCGCCGCCGCAGTCCGCAGGGCGGCACGTGAGATCGGTGAACAGGTCGCGTGCGACGCGCGCTACATCGGGCGCGTCGAAGCCGGCGAGATCCGTTGTCCCAACTATGCGTACGAACGCGTCTTCCTGTACATGTTCCCCGGCCTGACGCTGGCGGACCTGGGCTTCTCGGCCCGCGAAACGGTACGCGGCAGGGGGGCGCGCACCACCACGACCCACAGCGACAGCGACGAGGAGAGCGACGTGCTGCGTCGCGCGTTCATGACGAGCGGCACCACCACCGTGGCGGCCGTATCCCTGGGATTCGGCACCGCGCCGAGCACCCCCGGTGCCTCCGGTGCCTCCGGTGTGTCCGGCGCTTCCGGTGCGCCGGCCGCCGCGCACCGCCGGCTCGGCGAGGCCGAGGTCAAGGCGGTGGAGGACGCGGTGCGGCAGATCCGGCTGCTCGACGACCGGCACGGCGCCGACGGCCTGTACAAGCGGGCCGCGCAGCCGCTCCGGACCGCCTACGCCCTGCTCGAGGCGAGCACGACGTCCCGCAGGTCGATGGCCGACCGGCTGCACGCCGGCGCCGGTGAGCTCGCCCTCTCCGTGGGCTGGCTCGCGCACGACTCGGGCCGCTTCGACGACGCCCGCTCGCACTACGCGGAAGCGCTCGCGACGGCCCGGGTGGCCGGTGACCCCGCGCTGGAGGCCCACGCGTTCAGCAACTCGGCGTTCCTCGCACGGGACACGGGCCGGCCGCGCGAGGCGGTCCGGGCGGCCCAGGCGGGACAGCGCGCGGCGCGGCACGTGGCCTCGCCGCGGCTGCTCTCGCTGCTCACCCTGCGCGAGGCGGGCGGCTGGGCGGGGCTCGGTGACCGTACGGGCTGCGAACAGGCGCTCGGCCGCGCCAAGTCCCTCTTCGAACGCGGCACGGCACAGGCCGATCCCGAGTGGATGAGCTTCTTCGGCGAGGCGGAGCTGGAGGGGCTGGAGGCCCAGTGCTGGTCGGCCCTGGGCGACTGGTCGCGCGCCGCCCGGCACGCCCGGCGCGCGGCGGCGCTCCAGGACCCCCACTTCACCCGGAACCTGGCCCTCTACAGCGCCGAACTCGCCGACGACCTGGCCCGCGCCGGGGCGCCGGACGAGGCGGCCGCGGTGGGGCAGGACGTGCTGGATCTCCTGGAAGAGGTCCAGTCGTCCCGTATCCAGACCATGCTCACCGCGACGACGCGCGTCCTGCTGCCGCACCGCCGCTCGCCGTCGGTGGCTCCGTTCCTGACCCGGCACGCGAACGCGAGGACGTCGCGCGGCGCCTGAACCGTGCGGTCCCGGCCGCCGCGGCCCCGGTGCGCGGTCAGGCGGTCAGGTGGCCGGTCTCGTTCCAGCGCTCGATCGCCGGGTCGCCGTACGCCCAGCCGAGGACCGACAGGGACGTCGGGTCCAGCCGGATGCGGGCGCCGAACGAGACGTCCAGGCCGAGCCAGCGGGCGCCCAGCGCGCGCAGGATGTGGCCGTGCGCGAAGACCAGCACGTCGCGGTCGGCCGAGCGCGCCCAGGCGACGACCTCGTCCACGCGGCCGGAGAGCTCCGCGAGCGTCTCGCCGTCCGGCACCCCGTCGCGCCAGATGACCCAGTCGGGCCGCTCCTTCTGGATCTCGGGGGTCGTCATGCCCTCGTACGCCCCGTAGTCCCACTCCATCAGCGCGTCCCACTCCTGCGCGCGGTCGCCGAACCCGGCGATCGCGCAGGTCTCGCTGGCCCGCAGGAGCGGACTGGTGCGCACCTCGGCGTCCGGGAGGCCGCCGAACGGCGCCCGGTCCAGACGCTCGCCGAGCAGCTTCGCGCCGCGGCGGCCCTCGTCGAGCAGAGGGATGTCCGTCCTGCCGGTGTGCTTGCCGGACAGCGACCATTCGGTCTGTCCGTGCCGGGCCAGCAGGATGCGCGGTGCCATGACGATGTCTCCCTGACGGTGCGAGGAACGGCGTGATACGGGCGGAAAGGGCCGCCCGCACCATCATCGCGCACGTCTTCGAGGGGCAACCTGCCGGGCGATCCCGACGTCCCTGTACTCGCGCACCCGGTGCGCACACGTGTTCTCGTACGCCGTACGGTTGAAAGGGTGGCCAGACAGCCCGTAGGCCGCACATCAGACAAATGGAGAGCGTTCGGATGCAGGACACCGCGCCCCGCGGAAAGCCACGCTGGTGGACCGAGCTGCTGCTGATCGTGGTCGTCTACTCGGCTTACGCCGGCGGCCGGCTGTTCGTACGCGGTGACGAGGCGACGGCCGTCACACACGGTCTGGCGATCCTGCGCGTCGAGAAGCTCCTGCGCCTCAACGCCGAGCACCCCCTCAACCGGCTCTTCACCGAGCACGCCTGGCTCGGGATACCCGCCGACTTCGCCTACGCGTCGCTGCACTACCTCGTCACCCCGGCGATCCTCGTCTGGCTCTTCAGACGGCGCACCGCCCGCTACCGGGCCGCGCGCACCTGGCTGATGCTCTCGACCGTGCTCGGCCTGGCCGGCTTCACGCTGATGCCGACCTGCCCGCCCCGCCTCCTCGACGCGGGGCACGGCTTCGTCGACACGATGGCGCAGTACAGCGCGTACGGCTGGTGGGGCGACGCGGCGAGCGCGCCGCGCGGGCTCGGCTCGATGACCAACCAGTACGCGGCGATGCCGAGCCTGCATGTCGGATGGTCGCTGTGGTGCGGGGTGATGCTGTGGCGGCACGGGCGTACGCCGCTGATGAAGTTCCTCGGCGCCGCGTATCCGCTGCTGACCACTTTCGTGGTGATGGGGACGGCCAACCACTACTTTCTCGACGCGGTCGCCGGCGCTGCCGTGATGAGCCTCGGACTGGCTCTGACCAGGCCGTTCGTACGACTGGCCGACCGGGTGCGGGACCGGTTCGCCCCGGTGGCGGGCGCCGTGGAGTCCACCGTTTCCGGTGGCGTTGTCAGTGCCGGATGCGAGACTTCCGCGGGTGAGCGAATTCCTGGGCAGCGGACACGAACTGACACCTCCGCAGGTGCATCCGCACGTACCGCCGCAGAGCACGGCGCCGAAACCGGCGACGGCACTGCGGCAGCGGCTCGCTGAACTGCGCGGCCCGTCCGTCGCGCCACTGCCCCTGGACGCGCGCGCGTTGGCGGCGCTCGCCGCCAACCCGGGCTGCGAGCGGCGCGCGCTGCTCGACGGCGCGGGGGTGAACAAGACCGCGCTCGCCGCGGCGCTCGGCTCCCCCTCGGGATTCGGACAGTCGCAGTTCGCCTTCATGCGCGGCAACGCGTTCGAGGCCCGGGTCAAGGCCGACGGCGGCACGGAGCTGATGCGGCTGCTGTACGAGCGCATGGGCACCGGCTGCGAGCCCCCCGCCCCCGGCGGGACGCGTGTGCCCGACCTGGCGGCGGCCGGTCCCGAGGGCCGGGCCGCGCGGACGGCGCTGGCCCTGCGCGAGGCCACGGCGGCAGCGGCCTGGACGCTGCTCGACCACCCGCTGCTGGCCCTGGAGGTGGCGGGTTCGCCCGCGTACCTGGAACCGGACGCGGTGGTGGTCCACCCCGACGGGCACTGGACCGTCGTGGAGATCAAGTCCTTCCCGATGATCGACGGCTCGGCGGACGCGGCGAAGGTGGGCGCGGCCGCCCGCCAGGCCGCGGTGTACGTCCTGGCGCTGGAGCGGGTCGCGGCGAAGGTGGCGGACGCGCGGGTGCGCCACTCGGTGCTGCTGGTCTGCCCCAAGGACTTCTCCAACCTGCCGGCGGCGTCGGCCGTCGACGTACGCAAGCAGCGGTCGGTGACCCGGCGCCAGCTGGAGCGCCTGACCCGCGTCGAAGACCTCGCCGCCGCGCTCCCCGAGGGCACGACCTTCGACGTGGACCAGCCGGCGGAGAAGCTGGCGGCGGCCGTCGAATCGGTCGGCGCGGCGTACGCCCCGGAGTGCCTGGCCACGTGCGAGCTGGCCTTCCACTGCCGTGAGAAGGCGCGGGCGGCGGGCACGGTGGAGACACTGGGCCGCAGTGTGCGCGGCGAGCTCGGCGGCCTGACGACGATCGGCGAGGTCCTGGCCGCGGCGGAGGGGACGGCGGGGGATCCGGCCGATCCGACGGTGGCGGCCCTGCGCCGGGCGGCGGCGCTGCGGTCACAGGCGCTGGCCGTGTCCGCGGCGCCGGAGGGGGCGGCATGTCACTGATCAGCACACTCGCGCGGCTGGACGCCGTACGGACGGGGCGGGCCCAGGCGCTGGCCACCGTCCGGCACCGGCATCTGTCCGAACGGCCCCTGGTGTTCGTACCGCTGACGACCGCGGGCGAGGCCGGTGCGCCGCTCGGGGCGCTCGTCGGGACCGACCGGGACGCGCCGCGGCTCCTCGCGGTGACACAGCCGCGCGACCGCGATCTGCGGTTCGCGTTCCTCGCGGAGCTCGCCGAGGCCGTCCTGCCGTACATCGACGGGTACGCCGACGACGTCGAACCGGCCGAGCGGGGCGAGACCGACCCGGCGACCGGCAAGCGGGTCAAGGTCGAGGTCGAGCTGTGCAGGGACGCGCCACAGCTGATCGTGCCGAGCCGGGCGGGCATCGAGTACGTACGGCTGCTCGGGCGTTCGACGCGTTTCCGGCGCACGGCCGAGCAGGACCCGGACACGCCCTACCCCGCGCCCCCGCACATCCCGCTGCTCGGCCGCTGGCTGACGCACTACGGCGAGCGGGCCCGGGTGCCGGGGTCCTCGCTCCTCCTCGCGGCGACCGATCTGCTGGGCCGCCACTGGGCGACCGGGCAGTCCGGCCTGGAGGACCAGCACCTGGGCGCGCTGCTCGCCTGGATCGATCCGGGCTCCGCGGGACGTCCGGACGGATCCGGCGCCGAGGCCGCCCTGCGCGCGGAGCTGGAGCGGGACGGGCAGGGGCAGCTGGTGTGCCCGCCGGCCGGGCCCGCGACCGACCCGGCGTTCGACAACACACTGCTGGCGCCCGCGATCGACCGCTACGACCGGGCCCGCAAGGCGCTCGCCGCCGCCGAGGACGGCCTCGCGGCGGACGCGCGCCTCGGTGAACTGGCCGCCGCCGAGCGGCACATCCGCGAGCTGCTCGCCGGGCAGATGCTGCCCACCTGGAAGGCCGTGTGGCGCGGGCTCGACCTGCTGCGGGAGTTGCCGGAGGGAACGCGGGCGGCGGACCGCTGGACGCGCGACCGCTGGTCGTACACCGGCCACCGCGACCGCGTGCGGGCCGGGGAGCCGCCGCAGCCCCGGCGCGACGACGCGGTGACCGCCGCGCAGAAGCTCGCCTCCCGCGAGACCGCGCAGGCGCAGCTGGAGGCGCAGGAGGCGCTCGACGATCCGCTGGTGATGGCCGGGCGGCGGCTCGCGGGCGAGGCGTTCACCAGCGAGGTCCTGGACGTGGTGATGACCATGAGCGAGGGCAGGCGGCCGGGCCCCCGCCCCCTGGTCACCGTCCGCACGGACGACGCCCCGCACCTGGGCGGGCGCACCAAGGTCTACCGCTCGCTGGACGGCAGGCCGCAGACCGCGGAGTTCGTGCGGTACGAGGAGGAGGAAGGCGTCCTGGTGCTGCGGGTGACCGACAAGATGGGCCGCGGCAAGGAGCCGGCCCCCGGGTCCGTGCCGGAGAAGGGCGAGCACGTCTGCTGGACGCTCTTCGAGCACGACCAGCGCGGCGGCCCCCAACTGCCCGACCCGGAGGCGACGCCCTGGACCCACGGCGGCCCGCCGGGCGCGAGCGCCGAGCACCCCGACCCCGTGACCCCGGAGGACCTCCTGTGACCCGTCCCCCCTCCGCCGGGGCGCCGCGCTTCGACCCCGGCGCCGAGGCCGCCCGCGCGACCGCGGCGATCCTCCACGACACGCTGCACGGTGCGGACCGCGGCGTTGTCGTGGACTCGCCGCCCGGTGCGGGCAAGTCGACGCTCGTGGTGCGGGCAGCGCTCGAACTGGCTGCCGCGGGGCGGCCGTTGATGGTGATCGCGCAGACCAACGCCCAGGTCGACGACCTGGTCCTGCGGCTCGCGGAGAAGGAGCCGGACCTCCCGGTCGGCCGTCTCCACAGCAACGACACCGACCCGTACGACAAGGCCCTCGACGACCTCGCGAACGTACGGAAGTCGGCGAAGGCCGCCGACCTCGCGGGTCTGGACGTCGTCATCTCGACGGCCGCGAAGTGGGCGCACGTGAAGACCGTGGATCCGTGGACGCACGCGATCGTCGACGAGGCGTACCAGATGCGTTCGGACGCGCTGCTCGCCGTGGCCGGGCTCTTCGAGCGGGCGCTGTTCGTCGGCGACCCGGGCCAGCTGGACCCGTTCTCCATCGTCGGCGCCGACCAGTGGGCGGGGCTCTCCTACGACCCGTCCGCCAGCGCGGTCTCGACCCTGCTCGCCCACAACCCCGAGCTGCCCCAGCACCGCCTGCCCGTGTCCTGGCGGCTTCCGGCCTCGGCCGCGCCGCTGGTCTCCGACGCGTTCTACCCGTACACGCCCTTCCGCAGCGGTACGGGCCACGGCGACCGGCGCCTCACCTTCGGCGTCCCGTCCGACGGCTCGGGCCCCGACCGGGTGCTGGACGAGGCGGCCGCCTCGGGCTGGGGCCTGCTGGAACTCCCGGCCCGGCACACCCCGCGCACGGACCCCGAGGCCGTGGGGGCGGTGGCCCAGGTCGTACGCCGCCTCCTGGACCGGGGCGGCGCGGCGGTCAGCGAGCGCTCCCCCGACCCGGCCCCGCTGACGGCGGACCGGGTCGCGGTCGGCACGGCCCACCGCGACCAGGCGGCGGCGGTCCGGGCGGCACTGGCCGGCCTCGGCGTCACGGGCGTCGCGGTCGACACGGCGAACCGCCTCCAGGGCCGTGAGTTCGACGTGACGGTGGTGCTGCACCCGCTGTCGGGGCGGCCCGACGCGACGGCGTTCCACCTGGAGACGGGCCGCCTGTGCGTCCTGGCGTCGCGCCACCGGCACGCGTGTGTCGTGGTGTGCCGGGAGGGCGTCGCGGACCTGCTCGACGAGCACCCTTCGACGGAGCCGGTCCAGCTGGGCGTCACGGTCAAGTTCCCGGACGGCTGGGAGGCGAACCACGCGGTCCTGGCGCACCTGGCGGAGCACCGGGTCCGGTACCGGCCGCAGCCGTAGACCAGGGCCGCGGGCCGGGGCCCGAGGCGTACTTGCGCGGTCCGGGACAATGGACGGTGGCCATCGAGCACACGTGGCCGAAGAGGGAAGGAAAACCCATGGCGGAACCCGAGCGCACCGAGCGGCGGCTGCGCCCCGCGCCGCTGCTTTTCGAGCCTTCGGAGGCAGCCGCCGACCCCGAGCACTTCTTCGACCTGGAGTCGATGGAGGACCCCGGCGAGCTGCTGGAACGTGCCACGGAACTGACGCTGGCGTTCCGGACCGCGACCGACCGGGCCGTCGAGTTCCAGGCGATCGCCGCGGCTCAGCTCGCCGACCCCAAGCGCTTCGACCGGCTGACGGCGGCCGACATCGCACGGCGCGCGGACTGGACCGAGGACTACGCCAAGAAGATGGTGGAGTTCGGCCTCGACCTGCTCCGCGGCCCGAAACTGCCGTAGAACCGGAGCTTCCGTAGAACCGGAGCTTCCGTGGAGCCGCAGCGGACGCGGCGGTCTCGCTCTTCGGGCCGTCACAGACTCATGGCATATGCCGGGCCGCAAGATACCGCCCGCCGCTCCTCCCTGTCCCGGTTTCCGCGAACCCGCGGGGGCGGAGCAGTTCCTGTCGGTAGACGTAGATGACATGACCGCCCGCAAGCGAAACGACGTCTCCCCGTACGCGCACTCCAGCACCCCCGCCCACGTCACCTCCGCCGGCGCCGCCTGGCTCGCCTCCGCCGCCGCGTACCCGCGCAGCACCCTCTCGCTGTGGGAGGCCCGCCCCACCGATCCCGGCGTCCTGCCCTGCGGCTCCGTGTTCGACGTCGTGAGCGTCCCGGCGGTCTTCGGCCGCCGGATGCTGGACCGGTTATGGGCGGACGGGCCGGGTTCGGGTCCGGTCGCCGTCCACCGCGGCCGCATGCTGCTCTTCACCTCCCCCGGCACCGCCCAGCGGCTCCCGTCGCTGCTCACCTGGGAGGAGTGGGGCCAGACGGGGAGTACCGCCGAGGAGAGCGGGAAGGGCGCCGTGCCGTCGGTCCTGTGCCACGGCCCGGGCGACGCGGTGACCGTCCCCCCGCTCAGCGCCCCGGCCACCGCCCCGGCCGGCGCGGGACCGCGCTGGCTGGTCGCCCCCGACGTCCGCCGTCCGTGGCTGCCGGGCGCCGAGGCGATGCTCTGGGCGTGCGTACGGGCGGCCCGCCCCGACCGGGGCACGGAGGCCCGGATATCGATTTTTCCTCCCCCCGATCAGGGTGCTAAGGTCTACGACGTCAGCAGGCGCCGCTAGCTCAGTTGGTTAGAGCAGCTGACTCTTAATCAGCGGGTCCGGGGTTCGAGTCCCTGGCGGCGCACAGACGGGAAAGGCCCCTCGCGGAAGCGAGGGGCCTTTTCGTTGCCCGTGCCGGGCCGCCGGGTGGTCAGGCGTCCGGTGTGATCTGCACCGTCCACGCCCCCGACCGTGCGCGGTCCGCCACCTCCACCCTCGTCCCCTCCCCCGGCACCGTGAACGTCTCCCCCTCCTGCACCGGCGCGTCCGCCAGTGGCGGGTACACCGACCGGTCCCAGCACGCTTCGCTGTCCGGGTGGGCGTCCACCACCTCGATCGGCCCGCCGCCCGAGGCGGGCCCGTTGCGCACCCGGTAGATCAGTACGCCCTCCGTGCACAGCGCCCGGTCGTTGCCGGACCCGCTCCGCGCCTCGATGGCCAGCGCGCTGTCCTCCCCGGTGCGTACGACCGCGAGCCGCGTGCCGCCCTCCCCGCTCCGGGCCGGGTCGGCCGCCAGCGGCTCCAGGGTGAGGCGGGTCTCGCCGGTCCCCGGCACGCAGGCCACCTGCCGCGGGTCCAGCCAGCCCAGCTTCCACTTGTGCCAGCCGAAGAGTTCCGGCGCGAGCCCGAACTGGCTGCCCATGACGTCCCAGTCCCCCACGTACGTGTCCCAGTCGCCCTTGCCGTCCACCGGCCGGTGGTAGAGATCGGGCAGGTCGAAGACGTGGCCGGTCTCGTGGGCCAGCACATTGCGGTCCGGCGGGTGCTGCTCGAAGACGGTGACGATGCGCTTGATGTCCCGGCCGTCGGCCCGCAGCGGTCTGTCGAAGTTGACGACCTTGGTCGCGTCGGAGTCCACGCCGGGCGCGTTCGGGTCGGCGACGAGATAGACGATGTCGTACCGCGCGAAGTCGACCCGGTCGTCGGCAGCGGCCACCGCGTCGCTCAGATAGGCCGTGCGGTGCCCGGCGTCCCAGTCGCGCTCTATGCCGTACGCCGTGGAGTCCCGCGGCATCTCGACCCACTCGCTCTGCGGGTGCGGCCGCAGGGTGAACCTCCCGTACGAGGCGTGCCGGAAGAAGTCGCTGGTGGCCGGGAAGTAGTCGGCGGCGATCTCGTCCGGGGTGAGCGTGGGCGCCGAGTCGGGGAAGGCCAGGAAGATCATGACCGCGTCGAGGGTGCGCAGGGGGCGCGGGTAGGCCGGGTTCCAGCTGTCGAGGCCCAGCGAGTGGTGCGCCGTGGTGCGCGCCAGCACGCAGGGCCCCTCGCTCCGCGCCGCCACGGCGGGGCCCGCGACGAGGGAGGTGGCGGCGAGCGCCGTGAGGGAGGTGAACACCGCGGCTGTGCTGCGCAGGCGTTCGCGCCGGCACCGGCGGGACCGGTCGGCTCCCCCGGGTGCCTGCTGACGGACCACGTCGACCTCCGGGTGCGTAAGTACGGGACGCCCCACCCACATTGTTGCGTTTTTATGAGGTATGCCCTGTTCCACTACCCCACATGGGTGACAGGGTCTCCGACACCTCATCCGTAGCCCGACACCCCGGGAGACATCACGGAAAGTCACAAACGGTCGCGGAGGAACACCACAAGGCGCGCATGTGCAGAAACGATCGTCCGCGGACGTCAGGTGCGCCGCGTCACGGTGGCGTAGCTGGATCGGCCGTCCCGGCAGCCTCTATGATCGGCACACTTTCCTGCATGGAATCCGCCCCGGGCGGTGGTTCCCCACCCCGCCGCCGACCCCGACGACACCTGGAAGCGATCAATGCCCTGCGGGAGCGAGCGGTGAGCGGAACCTTCGAAGGACCCGGTTCGGCCCCCCACACCATTCGGCCGACAGTCACACAGTGTAATGAATCCGGTCGTTCCGCGACCGAGCCGCGCGACTACCGGGCGGCCTTCCACGTCGCGCACCTCGCCATGGCCGTCGTGGACCGCGAGGGGCGCGTCGTCACCGCCAACCCCTCCCTCGCCGGGCTCCTCGGCACGGACGCCGGCCGGCTGCACGAGCGGTCCGCGGCGGACCTCCTGGACCTCGCCGCCGACGCCCGCCACCTGCACGCCTACCGCGAGGTCCTCGCCGGCCGGCGCGCCCGCTTCCGCTGCACCCGCCGGCTCAAGCACCCCGACGGGCGGTCCCTGTGGGCCGAGGTCACCATGACGCCCGTACCGGGCAGCGGAACGGCGTTGCTCTCGGTCGCGGACGTCAGCGACCGGCGTGAGCTCCAGGCCAGGCTGCGCCACCTCCAGATGCACGACCCGGTGACCCGGCTCCCCAACCGCACGCTGTTCTTCGAGCGGCTCACGTCCGCGCTGGAGAACGCGGCGTACGAGGACGGGAGCACGGGCCGGATCGGCGTCTGCTACCTCGACCTCGACGGGTTCAAGGCCGTCAACGACACCCTCGGCCACCGCATCGGCGACCGGCTGCTGACCGCCGTGGCCTCGCGGCTGACCCGGTGCGCCGAGCAGTACGGCTACGCCCGGACCGGCGGCCATCTGGTCGCGCGGCTCGGCGGTGACGAGTTCGCGCTGCTCGTCGAGGACTCCACCGGCACGGAGCAGCTCGCCGACCTGGCCCAGGCCGTGCTGACCGCCCTTCAGCTCCCCTTCGACCTGGCCGGGCAGCGGCTGGCGGTGTCCGCGTCCATCGGGGTCGTGGAGCGGGCCGCGGCCGGGACCACGGCGACCGCCCTGATGCAGGCCGCGGACACGACGCTGTACTGGGCGAAGGCGGACGGCAAGGCCCGCTGGACGCTCTTCGACCCCGAGCGCAACGCCCACCGGATGACCCGCCAGGCCCTGTCCAGCACGCTGCGTCCGGCCGTCGAGCGCGGCGAGTTCACGCTGGAGTACCAGCCGCTGGTGGACCTGGAGGGCGGCGGCGTACGGGGGGTGGAGGCGCTGGTCCGCTGGGAGCATCCGCAGTTCGGCACGCTGGCGCCGAATCGGTTCATCTCCATCGCGGAGGAGGACGGCTCGATCGTCCAGCTCGGCCGCTGGGTGCTGCGGACGGCCTGCCGGCAGGCCAGGCAGTGGCAGATCGAGCACCCCGGCACGCCGCCGATCTTCGTCAGCGTCAACGTCGCCGTCCGCCAGGTGTGGGACTCCGACCTGGTGGCCGATGTCGCCGGGATCCTCGCCGAGACGGGCCTCGCGCCGGACCTGCTGCAGCTGGAGCTGACCGAGTCCGCGGTGATGGGCTCGGCGGGACGGCCGCTCCAGGCGTTGCAGGCGCTGAGCGACATGGGGGTGCACATCGCGATCGACGACTTCGGGACCGGCTACTCGAACCTCGCGTATCTGAGCCGGCTGCCGGTCTCGGTGCTCAAGCTGGACGGGTCCTTCGTCCGCGGCTTCCAGGACGAGGCGCACGCGAACCCGGCCGACGAGACGATCGTCGAGGCCATGGTGCAGCTCGCGCACCGGCTGGGGCTCACCGTCACGGCCGAGTGCGTGGAGACGACCGGGCAGGCCGCGCGGCTGCGCAGGATCGGCTGCGACACGGGGCAGGGGTGGCTGTACTCGCGGGCGGTGCGCCCCGAGCGGATCGCCGCGATGATCGCCGTCAGCCCGCAGCGGGTCTGACGGCGACCGCCGGGGAGGTCACGCGCGGGGCAGGCCGTACGCGTCCGCGATGAGTTCGTACGAGCGCAGGCGGGCGTCGCCGCCGTGGGCGTTGGCCGTGATCATCAGCTCGTCGGCGCCGGTGCGCTTGGCCAGGTCGTCGAGGCCGGTGCGGACCTCGTCCGGGGTGCCGTGGACGACGTTGCCGAGCCAGCTGTCGACGAACTCGCGCTCCATGGAGCTGAAGGGGTACGCCGCGGCCTCCTCCGGCGTCGGGATCAGACCCGGGCGGCCGGTGCGCAGGCGGATCATCGACAGGGCGCCGGTGAGGACCTGGCGGCGGGCCTCCTTCTCGTCGTCCGCCGCGAGGGCCGACACGCCGATCAGGGCGTACGGGGCGTCGAGGACGGCCGAGGGGCGGAACGACTCGCGGTAGAGGTCGAGCGCCGGGATGGTGTTCTGCGCCGAGAAGTGGTGGGCGAAGGCGAAGGGCAGGCCGAGCGTGGCCGCGAGGCGGGCGCTGAAGCCGGAGGAGCCGAGCAGCCAGATCGGCGGGCGGGCCGACGGTCCCTGGACCGGGCCCGGGACCGCGTGGATGCGGGCGTACGGGTGGCCGTCGGGGAAGTCGTCGTCGAGGAACCGGGTCAGCTCGGCGAGCTGCTGCGGGAAGTCGTCGGCGCCTTCGTTCAGGCGGTCGGTGCGGCGCAGCGCGGCCGCGGTGGCGCCGTCGGTGCCGGGTGCGCGGCCCAGGCCCAGGTCGACGCGGCCGGGGGCGAAGGCTTCGAGCGTGCCGAACTGTTCGGCGATGACCAGCGGCGCGTGGTTGGGCAGCATGACGCCGCCGGAGCCGAGGCGGATGCGGTCGGTGTGGGCGGCGATGTGGGCGAGGATCACGGCCGGGGAGGAGCTGGCGACGCCGGGCATGGAGTGGTGCTCGGCGACCCAGTAGCGGTGGAAGCCGCGCTTCTCGGCCTGGCGCGCGATGGCGACGCTGGTGCGCAGGGCCTCGGTGGCGGTGGTTCCGCTGCCCACCGTCGCCAGGTCGAGTACGGAAAGGGGTACCGGCGCGCCTGCGCTCGCCGTGCCTCGAATCGCGTCCACCGGTGTGTCCTCCTGAGTGCGGTACGTACGACGGAGGCGACAACAGGAGGGGGGCTCCGCTTATTCCCCGGGCCGGGGTCCGCGGAGCGCACCCCGGCCCGGGAGCCCGGTCGCTCCGCCGGCCAAACCGTGGCGGCCGCTCAGACGACCGGCTCGCCGATGCCGAGCATGTTCCCCTCGCTGTCACGGAACCAGGCGCCCCGCTCGCCCCGGGCACCCTTGCCCGGGTAGTTCCCGTCGATCTCGGCGATCCCGTCCCTGGTCCGGAACCCGTCCACGTCGACCTCCTCGAACACCACGCCGCGCCGCTTGAGCTCCGAGACGACGGCCTCGATGTCGTCGACCTCGAAGGCCATCTGCGTGAAGGTGCCGGGCGAGGCCCCCGTCGACCGGAACAGCACGAAATCCGCGCCTTCGCACCGGTACAGCAGCCCGCCGGGCCGTTCGTCGACGGGCCGCAGGCCGAGCCGCTCGGCGTAGAAACGCCGCGCCCGGTCCAGGTCCTGAGCGGGAAGCCTGGTCGCCACCCGCGCCCGGGCGAGAAGGTCCCTGTCGTCCGTGTCCATGCCTCCACTGTGCCGCGAGCGGCAGCCGCGGAGCGGGAGGCGGCCGGCGCGCGCCGCGGCGGTCACCCCACCGGGCCGTGCGGATCGAAGCGGATCAAAGAGGCGCGTCCCGGTCCTCGCGGGCGAAGAGCGTTCCGAGCCCCTTCGCCCGCACCCGCCGCCCCGCCAGCCGCAGTCCCTCCCACACCGTGACCTGGTTCGCGGTGAGGACCGGCTTGCCCAGCGCCTCCTCCAGCTCCGTCAGGTACGCCGCCGTGTGCAGCGCCGTGTCCGGCAGCAGCACCGCCTCCGCGTCCGGACGGTCGCCCGCGCGGGCCAGCGCCAGCACCTCGTCCCGGCCCCACGTGCCGGCCTCGGCAGCGGTGACGACACCGCTGCCGCGCGCCGCGACGACCTCGGTGCCCGCCGCTTCGAGGAAGCCGGTGAAGTGCGCCGTCACGTCGTCCGGGTACGTCGCCGCGACCGCGACCCGGGCGGCGCCCAGGTCCCGTACCGCGTGGATGAAGGCGAACGACGTGCTGGAGGCGGGCAGGCCGGCCGCCTGCGCCAGCAGGCCGACCTGGTCCCGCGCGCCGTCCGGACCGAAGACGAAGCTGCCGCTCGTGCACGCCCACACCACCGCCTCCGCCCCCGCGAGCCGCAGCTCCTCCACCCCGGCCGCGAGGCGCGCGGGCGAACCCATCTCCAGGAGGGCGTCGACGCGGTGCGCGTCCTCGCCGACGTCGGTGTGCACGACGGCCAGCCGCACATCGCTGTCGAGGAGCATCTCCATCCGCGGGTAGTCGTCCTCCGCGGAGTGTCCGGGGTAGAGAAAACCGACCGCTGTCATGACCATCCCTCTTGTCGCTGTTGCCGGGGCTGCCCGGTCGCCGGTGCCGGCGCGGGCTCGGGCACCTGTGCCGTCCCGTCGGTGAGCAGCTGCTGGTACGGGCCGACGGCGCGCTCCCCGATCCGCCGCGGCGCGGACCACATCGTGACCTGGTTGGCGGAGAGCACCGGCATCCGCAGCCCGGCCTCCAGCTGCGGGATCACGTCGTACGCCGGCAGGTTGGCGCAGCTGATGAAGAGGCAGTCGGCCGCCCCCACCACCGCTTGTCTGGCCATGTCCACCACATCCCGGTAGGGGACCTTCCAGATGTGCCGGGTCAGTCCGAGGAAAGCGCGTCCCGTGACCGCTATCCCGGCTTCGGCGAGATATTCCCCCAGGGAACTCGTCACCGATTCGGTGTACGGGGTGACCAGCGCGACCCGCCGCGCCCCCGGCTCACCGAACTCGTCGCGTCCGGCACGGTGGTGACCAACGCCCGCGGGACCTTCGACCTGCCCATCGCCGAATACGTGGCGGGCCTGGTCGTCGCCATGACCAAGGACCTGCCCGGCACCAGCAGCCCGCCGCGAGCGTGCCGTGCGGGACGGACGCGGACGGATTGCCGGCCGGGTCGCAGCTGGTGGCCGCGCGCCACCGGGACGACCTGGTGCTGCGCGGCGCACGCGCTGTACGGGAGCGGGATCACTGGCCTCGGCCCGGAGCGCGGGCCGCGGGCCGTAACCGTGGGACGCCGTGCCCAACTGGGTGCCGGAGAAGGAGAAGTAGCAGAGGTCGCCGGGAACGGGGGTGACGGTCGGGTTCTCCAGCGGTGGCTCCTGCGCGGCGAAGGGAGGGACCAGGGCGTAGATCTCGTCGCGGGCGTACTTCGCGTGGTAGACGTCCCCGCTCAGCGGAAGCGCCTGCCACACCGCCTCGCAGGTGACCGGCGCCCGGTCGTCCAGGAGTTTCGCGGTGCAGCGCACACCGCGCCTGTCGAGCGACACGTCCACGAACCGGTCGGTCATGACCCCCTCGTCCCCGGCGGGTCAAGGGCGCCCCCGCCCCACCAGGGGCGCCGGCGGCCGGAATTGACCGGCATACCTTGTCTGGAGTGGGGTAGCCGCGCGCCCATGGCTTCACCACCGGGGAAAGACTCAGGCAGTACGGCAAGACCCTCGATACGCAGGCGTTCGCTCCTGTTCGGCACGGCCGCGCTGGGCGCCGCAGGGGCGCTCGGCGCGGCAGGGTGCAGCAAGGTCCCGTCCGGCGACACGCTCGCCCGGCTCAGGTCCCAGGGCACCGTCCGGCTCGGGATCGCGGGCGAGGCCCCGTACGGATACATCGACGAGCAGGGCGCGTTCACCGGCGAGGCGGTGGAGCTGGCGAAGGTGATCTTCAAGCGGCTCGGTGTGCCCGACGTGCAGCCCTCGCCGACCGACTTCTCCTCACTGATACCCGGTCTCAACTCGCAGCAGTTCGACGTGGTCTCCGCCGGGATGTACATCAACAAGGAACGCTGCGCACAGGTCGTCTTCGCCGATCCCGAGTACCAGATGCTCGACTCCTTCATCGTCCGCAAGGGCAACCCGAAGAACCTCCGCTCCTACGAGGACGTGGTGGCGGCCAAGGCGAGACTCGCCACCGGCACCGGTTACGCCGAGATCGACTACGCGGTCGCGGCGGGCATCCCGCGCAAGGAGATCGTCATCCTCCAGGACCCGGTCGCGGGCCTGAACGCCGTCGAGTCCGGCCGCGTCGACGTCTTCGCGGGCACCGCCCTCACCAGCCGGAACGTGGTGAAGAAGAGCACGAAGGCCGAGGCGACGAAGCCCTTCGCGCCCGTCGTGGACGGCAAGAAGAAGATCGACGGCGGCGGCTTCGCCTTCCGGCCGACCGACACCGGGCTCCGCGACGCCTTCAACGGGGAGATCCACCGGATGAAGAAGAGCGGCGAGCTCTTCCGGATCCTGCGGCCGTTCGGCTTCACCGAGTCGGAGATGACCACGATGACCGCAGAGGAGCTGTGCGCATGACAGCCGGACTGTGGACCAACTGGGTCATCCCTGGCATCTGGATCACCCTCCAGCTCACGGTGTACAGCGCCGCCCTGGCCGCCGTCGTGGCGTTCGGCATCGGCATGGCCCGCACCCACCACTCGCGCTTCGTCCGCTTCCTGGCGGGCTTCTACACCGAGGTCTTCCGCGGCACGTCCGCGCTGGTGCTGATGTTCTGGCTGTTCTTCGTGATGCCGATCCTCTTCGGCTGGGCGCTCGTCCCGATGTGGTCGGCCGTCCTGGCGCTGGGACTCTCGTACGGGGCGTACGGCGCCGAGGTCGTGCGCGGCGCGCTGAACTCGGTGACCCCGGCCCAGCGCGAGGCGGGGATCGCGCTCAGCTTCACCCCCTGGCAGCGGATGCGGCTGATCATGCTGCCGCAGGCGGTGCCCGAGATGATCCCGCCCTTCAACAACCTGCTGATCGAGCTGCTCAAGGGCACGGCGCTGGTGTCGCTGCTCGGTGTGGCCGACACGTCGTTCTCCGCCTATCTGGTGCGCCTGGCCACCCAGGAGAGCGCCGAGATCTACTCGGTGACCCTGGTGATCTACTTCGTGCTCGCCTTCGCCCTCACCCGGGGCATGCGCGTGCTGGAGCGCAGGGCCAAGGCCGGCATCGGCATCACCGCCCCCGCCGGAGGTGCGCGATGAACACCTGGGACTGGTCCGCGGTCGCGGACTTCATGCCGGCGTTCCGGGACGGCGTGCTCGTCACGCTCCAGGTCCTGGCGTTCGGCTCGCTGATCTCGTTCACGCTCGGCCTGGTCTGGGCGATCGGCTACCGGGGGCCGCGCTGGGTCCGCTGGCCGGTGAACACCGTCACCGAGTTCATCCGCAACACCCCGCTGCTGGTGCAGCTCTTCTTTTTCTTCTTCGTCCTGCCGGAGTGGGGCGTGCAGGCCTCGGCGCTGGTCACCGGCACGCTCGCGATCGGGCTGCACTACTCGACGTACACCGCGCAGGTCTACCGGGCCGGCATCGACGCCGTACCGGCCGGGCAGTGGGAGGCGGCCACGGCACTGAGTCTGCCGGTCTCCCGCACCTGGTTCGCGGTGATCCTGCCGCAGGCGATCCGCCGGATCGTGCCCGCGCTCGGCAACTACGTGATCTCCATGCTGAAGGACACCCCGCTGCTCGCCGCCATCGGCGTCATGGAGATGCTCCAGCAGTGGCGGCTGGCCGGCGCGCAGACCTTCCAGTACGCCGAGCCGCTGACCGTCGTCGGCGTCGCCTTCATCCTCATCGCCTACCCGGCTTCTCTTCTCATGCGAGCCCTGGAGCGCCGTCTTGTCCGCTGACCCGATCCCCAACGAGCTGATCCGCTTCGACAACGTCACCAAGCGGTTCGGCGACAACACCGTCCTGGACAACCTCTGCTTCTCGGTGCAGTCCGGAAAGCACGTGACCCTGATCGGCCCCTCCGGCTCCGGCAAGACCACGATCCTGCGGCTGCTGATGACCCTGGTGAAGCCCGACGAGGGCGTGATCCGGGTGAACGGCGGGCAGCTCTTCCCGGCGGGCGAGAAGGAGGTCCGGGAGGTGCGCAAGAACATCGGCATGGTCTTCCAGCAGTTCAACCTCTTCCCCAACATGAACGTCCTGCGCAATGTCACCGAGGCCCCCGTCCGGGTCCTGGGCATGTCGAAGGACGAGGCCGCCGAGCGCGCCAAGGGCCTGCTCGACCTGGTCGGGCTCGGTGACAAGCAGGACGCCAAGCCGGCCCAGCTCTCCGGCGGCCAGCAGCAGCGGGTCGCCATCGCGCGCGCCCTCGCCATGCGCCCGCAGGTGCTGCTGCTGGACGAGGTGACGTCGGCGCTCGACCCGGAGCTGGTGGCGGGCGTGCTCGACGTACTGCGCGACATCGCCCGTACGACCGACATCACCATGCTCTGCGTCACGCACGAGATGAACTTCGCGCGGGACATCTCCGACGACGTCCTGATGTTCGACGCGGGCCGGGTGATCGAGTCCGGTCCCCCGGAGAAGATCTTCAGCGATCCGGAGCACGAACGTACGCGCGAATTCCTCGGCGCGGTGCTCTGACCTCGCGGTCCGTCCGAAAACCTTGACTCCGGCATATGCCATGGTGGCGCGTCCCAGCTTACGGGCCTGGTGCGCGCCACCCGTCTTGTCAACCCCTCCCCCGCAAACGGTTCTTGACGGCTATCGTGGAACGGATGCAAGCGGTCACAACCTGGTAGGGGGAAACCGTGGCGCTGAAGCCGGAGCCGACCGCACCGTTCCACTCGGTGCAGTACGCCCTGCGTGTACTGGAGACGATCTCCAGGCACGGGAGCGGTGTGACCGATGTGCAGATCGCCCGCGAGACCGGGCTTCCGACCGCCCACCTGGCCTCCCTGCTGCTGATGCTGCGCCGCGAGGGGTACGTCGAACAGGTGGCGGACGGCGCCTATGCCGTCGGCGACTCGCTCGTGCTCCTCGGATCCGGGACCACCCGGCGCGAGGCGCTCCAGGCCAAGCTGCGGCACCACCTCGACCAGCTGCGCGACTCGGTGGGCGCGGCGATCTACATAAGCCGCTACATCGACGGCGAGATCAAGATCGTGCAGGTCGCCGAGGGGCCGCGCACCCCCAAGGTCAACGAGTGGTTCGACTTCAGGTCCGCGGCCCACGCGAGCGCGATCGGCAAGTGCCTGCTGACCCAGCTCGACCAGAACGGGCGCCGGGACCACGTCTCCCGCCACAAGACCGCCCGGCTCACCTCCAGGACGATCACCAGTGAGCGGGTCCTCTTCTCGCAGCTGGACAGCCAGCCGCCCACGGTGCCGGTCCTGGACCTCCAGGAGTACGCGGTGGGCACGGTCTGCGCGGCCGTGCCGCTCACGGCCGGCTCCTCGGTGGGCTGCCTGGCCCTGTCCCTGCCGCTGGAGCACGCCCACCGCCTGCGCTCGGCGGCGGACACCCTGAACCGCAGGGCCGCGCCGGTGGTGCTGTCGCTGGCGCTGTGACCGGGGCCACCCCGGGCCGGGGCGGTCCCGGGTGGTTCGCGGCACCCCTGCGGACCAGGTACTATTTACGAGTCAAGCGCCGCTAGCTCAGTTGGTTAGAGCAGCTGACTCTTAATCAGCGGGTCCGGGGTTCGAGTCCCTGGCGGCGCACAGACGGAAAAGACCCTCGCGAAAGCGGGGGTCTTTTCGTGTCCCGCCGCCTCGGCGTCAGCCGTCGCGGCGCAGGGCGCGCCCGAAGGCGCGCCGGCCGGGGAGCGGGACGTGCGGGGCCAGGGTGTGGAGAGACCGGGGCGTGGAGAGGTCAGGGCTCCCTGCGGCCGGCGGCCGGTTCGCACGGGATCCGCACCCGCAGCACGGTCGGCCCGCCCGGCGGACTGCTGACCGCCAGCGTGCCGTCGAACACGGCGATCCGGTCGGCCAGTCCGGTCAGCCCGGTGCCGGCGGACGCGTCCGCGCCGCCCGCGCCGTCGTCCCGTACCTCTATCCGGAGCAGACCGCCCTCGTGCCGGGCGACGACCGACGCGCGGGCCGCGCCGCTGTGCTTGGCGACATTGGCGAGGCCCTCGCAGACCGCGAAGTACCCGGCCGCCTCGACGGACGCGGGCAGCCGGGGCAGGTCGACGTCGGTGTCCACGGGAACGACCGACCGGTCGGCGGCGTCGGCCAGGGCCTCCCCGAGGCCGTAGTCGGCGAGCACCTGCGGGTGGATGCCGTGGATGAGCGCGCGCAGCTCGGTGAGGACGTTGCCCGCCTCCTCGTGGGCGCGGGCGAGCCGGTCGGCGAGAGGGCCCGGCGGTGCGTCGAGCCGGGCCAGGCCGAGCGCCATGGCCAGGGCGACGAGCCGCTGCTGGGCGCCGTCGTGCAGATCCCTTTCGATACGCCGCCGTTCGGCTTCGAAGGCGTCGACGAGCCGGGCCCGCGAGCGGGTCACCTCGACCAGCCGGTCGCGCAGTTCGCCTTCGCGGGGCGCGAGCACCAGCCGGGTCAGCAGGGCGCGCGCGCCGGCGACCGCCCCGAGGGGATAGAGGAGTACGGCGAGGAGTACGAGCCCGAGGAGCGCCGACGCGAATGCCTCCGGATAGGTGGTGATCAGGGGCCCCTTGACCACCCGTGCCTCCTCCCCGTCGACGGCGAGCTGCACGGGGGCGGCCATCAGCCCCGCCGGCAGGCCGACGCCGACCGTCACGGCCAGCAGGTCGAGCGGCCACAGGACGAAGGCGTGGAGCACGGCGTACGCCAGCTCGCGCCAGGTCGCCTGCTCCGTGAGGCGCAGCTTGGCCCAGGCCGCGAGTCCGGGTTCGGCGGGCGCGCGGTGCGGGTTGTCGGCGGCCTCCGTGTCGACGAGGGCGAGCCGGCGGCGCTCGGCGGCCGCGAGCGGCACCCCGGCCAGCAGCAGCAGCGGCAGTCCCACCAGGCCGAACGAGAACACCACGAGAAGCAGCAGCGCGAGCAGGGCGGGCACCCCGGTGAGCGCGCCGCTCACCAGGTACGCGACCGCACGCCAGGGCCAGCCGGTGCGGAGGTAGTCGGCCCTGGTCAGGGCTTGCCGGAGGGTGCGGGCGCGCGTCATGGCGGCAACGGTATGCGGAGGCGTCCGGGCGGCCGCCGTCCGGGCCCGGGGTGCGTGAGGGGCGGGGCGGGCCCCGCCCCTCACGACCGGCCGTCAGAACTGGCCGTCAGAACCTGCTTTCAGAACCGACGGTCAGAACTGGACGTCGGAGCAGGCGTAGAAGGCGTTGGTCGTGTCCGCGACGTTCCAGACGGCCAGGATGATGTGCCGCCCGGTCTTCTGGGTCGGGACCGTGCCCTGGTGGGTCAGGGTCGCGGGCGGCTGCTGACCGCCGTACGGGACCGTCATGAACGGCTGCGATTCGAGGGCCGCCCGGGTGAGGGGCTTGCTGGAGTCCCAGCCGTTCTTGGTGATGTAGTACCTGAAGTCGCTGGTCGCGTGCCGGGCGGTGAACTGCCAGCGGAAGCCGTAGCCCTGACCGGCGGTCAGCTTGGTGGCGGGCCAGGCTCCTCCACGGGGGTCGTCGAGCTGGGCGAACTGGCTGTTGCCGCCGGAACAGATCTTGCCGTCGGCCGGGCCGGAGGCGGGGAATCCCTTCGGCCCTTCGACGCTCTGCGGTTCCCACTGGATGTTTCCGCAGCCGGTCACCGTGCCGTTGGCACAGAGTTTCTGCCGGCTGATGGGTGAGTCGGTGTAGCCGTGACTGCTCGCGCTGCCGGTGGCGAGGAAGGACACACCGGCTACCGCGAGGCCGACCACGGCCGCACCTATCTTGTTTCGCATGCTGGCTCCTGAACGTGGGGGCAGTTCTGTGAGCTGTGCCGCGCGCGCATGTTGTGCGGTCTAGACCAAGTCCCAATGTATTGACGGGTCATGAACATGTCCAGACCAATAACGAACGCGTTCACAGACCCTCCCCACGCCCCGTGCAGAAGGCCACCGTCAGATCCTTCACGAGCGCCTTGCGCTCGTAGTCGTCCAGCTCCACGAGGCCGCGCGCGGTCAGCCGCGTCACCGTGTCGTCCACCGCGTCCACCACCGACGACAGCACACTGTCCCGTTGCCGCGCGTCGAGCGCGGCGACCTGCCTGCGCCGCATCACCGCCGCGATCTCGGGCGCGTACTCGATCCGCGTCGGCTGCGCCGAGAAGACGTCGATGCCCACCGGCGCCGCCTCCGCCGCCAGCATCCGGGTCAGCGCGTCACCGACCGCCTCCGCGTCGCGCAGCGTCGGCGCGGTGTCGTGGAAGGCGTCGGCCGGCAGCTGGGACAGCACCCGCGCCATCGCCGCCTCGACCTGCTCGCGCAGGTACCGCGTGTGGTCCTCGGCCGCGAGCATCGCCCGCGCCGTGTCCCTGATCTGCCACACCACGAGCACCACGACCCGCAGCGCCACCCCGTTCGCGTCCACGGCGCCCATCGGCTCGCTGCGCCAGTGCCGCAGCCGTACGTCGATGCGGCGGCGCAGCAGCAGCGGGCTCACCCACACCAGGCCGCTGCGCCGCACCGTCCCCCGGTAGTCGCCGAACAGCGAGAGCACCCACGCGTATCCGGTCCGCCCGCGCCCCAGACCGCCGAACGCGAACAGCACGACCAGCACCAGCACGGCCAGCGCCGCCCAGGTCCCGAGCCCGATGCCGTGGTACGGGCGAAGGGGCAGCCCGAGCAGTTCGGCGGCCCGCACGGGCACCACCCCCCTCCACCACAGCGCCGCCGCGCCCGCCGCGAGCGCGCCCGTCCCCACGACGACCGCGCTCCAGCCGGACAGCGAGGGACCGGGCCGCTCCGACAGACCGGGGTCGGCGGGCGTGGCGGGCCGGAGGGACCGCACCCGCCCGGGCACCGGCGCGGAGGCGGGCGATGCGGTCGCGGGCGGCCGCGGGGCCGCGGCCCGGCGTTCGGCGCGCGGCCGTTCCGCGGCGCCCCTCCTGCGTCTGATCACCGTGGCGCCGGGCGGCAGCGTCAGCGCGGCCGGTCCGGTGTCGTCGCGGAACAGCAGGTGCACCGGGATCTCGGCGGTGGACTCGTTCCTGACGACCGGGGCCCGCCGGGCGGCCGGTGCGTCCGGCCGCCTCGGAGCGGCCGGTGCGAAGCCGTCCGGCCCGGAGGCCCCGGAGGCCCCGGAGGCCCCGAAGATCCCGGACGGCTCGGACGCCCCGGAGTTCCCGGCCGCCCCGGACGGCTCGAACGCCTCCGGTGTCCCTGATGTCTCTGAAACCGTGGTGCTCATCGTTGCCTCCGTCATGCGAAGAGCCGCCGCCAGGTCCGCGGGCCGGGGTAGCCGTCGGCCGCCGCGCCGCGCCAGCCCTGGGCCCGCTGGAACGCCTCGACGTTGCGCCGGTCCGCCTCGCTCCAGCGCGGCCCCGGCCCCCACGCGTAGTGCTTGCCGTAGCCCTTGCCCACCAGCTGCCGGCCGAGCTTCTCGACGTACTCGTTCGACTGGCCGGGCCTGAAGTACTCCCGTCCGGGGAACGCCGTGGCGCCCGTCCCGTCGCCGCTGCCCGCACCCGGGATGTCCTTGCCCGCGTTCTGGACCAGCAGCCGCCAGGTGTGCGGGCCCGGCAGCCCGTCGGCCTCCGCCCCGCGCCAGCCCTGGGCCCGCTGGAACGCCTGGGTGGCGCGCCGGTCGGCCTCGCTCCAGCGCGGCCCGGGGCCCTCGCTGTAGAACCGCCCGCCGCCCCGGCCGACGAGCATCCGCCCCAGCTGGGTGACGTACGCGTTGTCCGCGCCGCGCCCGAAGAGTTCCCCGCCGGGGTAGGCCGTCCCGGTGGGAGCGTCACCGCTGTCGCCGCCGGTGACGCCCTTGTAGCGGTAGGGGATGTAGCGCGACGAGTTGTTCCAGTAGGCGTACGGGGTGGCCTTGTGGCGGGCGTGCGGGCGGGCCAGCTCGTAGGCCATGTAGCGGGTGCGGGAGTCCTCGGTCCAGCCGCCGAAGATCGTGACGTGCGAGCCCTTGGCGGGATCGGCCGGATTGTGGAAGAGCAGGATGTCGCCGGGTTCGAGCTGCTCCCGCGTGATCCGCGTGCCGTACTCGGCGAGGCTCCCCGTCCATTCGTTGCCGCCGAGGTTCCAGGCCATCGAGACGTAGCCCGAGCAGTCCTGCCGGTACCCGTCCGACCAGTACTTCTCCATGCTGTACGGGACCTTGGCGTCCACCCAGCGCCGGGCGCGTTCGAGGATCTCGGCCCTGGTGGTGCGGCGCGGGGCGGGCGCGACGGCCTGGACCGGGGACGCGCTCACGGCCTGCGCGGGACGTCCGGGCCGGCCGGGCGCCCCGCCCGGCCGCTCGCCGTGCAACGGGCCGCTCCCGCCCTGCGGGGACTCGGGGTCGCTGTCGGCGCCCGTCCTGGCGGGCGCGTGCCCGGAGGCCGCGACGTCCGCCGCACCGGTCCCCCCGCCGAGCACCACGCCCGCCGCGGTGGCGAGGACCAGCGCGCGGCGGGCTCCGTGGGCGGCCGGGTGGCCGCCGGCCGCGACCGTCAGACCGAGGGCGGCGGCCCGGCGCCGCCGGGCACAGCCCGGGCAGCCGCAGTCGGCCGCGGGTTCGTACTCCTCGAACACCGGCATCGTCATGCGGTTCCCCTCCCGTGGGTTCCTGTGACGCGTGTACACAGATGACAGTGCTTCAAATACCTGGACATCATACATATTGACGGTGCAAATTATTACTAATCGGACATCGCTTGGCGTGGCCGGTTCCGAGCATCCGCACCGGTCGGGTAAAGTTCTCCGAGTCAGCAGGCGCCGCTAGCTCAGTTGGTTAGAGCAGCTGACTCTTAATCAGCGGGTCCGGGGTTCGAGTCCCTGGCGGCGCACGCAACGTCGAAGCCCCCTCACTCACCGTGAGGGGGCTTCGTTGGTTTCCGGACATCTCTCCCTTGCCGAACCCGTGTCCCGAGCGGCCCCCAAAGCCCGCGTATGACCGGTAAACGCCTCGTTTACACCCTTGCGATCAAGACAGGGGGTCGTGGACTCTGTCTGGAGCCGACGGCCCCAAGGGGGCGGGTCGTCCGGCGAGTTGGGGCGGAGTCGGCCATCCGGGGGGAGCTGACGGAGCACACGGGCGGGGGCCCGTTTCCGAACACATTACGGAGCGCCCATCAGGAAACCGGGAAGTCGTCGTCCCCTGTCTGAAGGGACGACAGCAGACCGTTCGCGCGTCCGGCGCGATGGCCGGCGGGGGACCGGCTCCGGGCGAAGAGACCGACGAAACACGCAGCCAGTATGCGTGCGGGGGGATGACTCATGACGTCGACGCCGACCGGCGCCCGGCACAACAACGACCCTTCCCGGACGGCGCAGCTTCGGTTACCCCCGCAGCTGCGGCCCGGCGGGTCCCGCCCGCGGACCGGGAAACCGCTGCCGCGATACGACTACGAGCACTACAGCCGGCTCGCCGGGCCGCTGACCCAGCCCGACCCGGCCAGGCCGTACACCGTGCGGTACCGCTCGCTGCTCTCGCAGGAGACGCACCGCGTGCGGGCCGCCCTGCTGCTGTGCGCCGCGCCGCTGCTGTCGCTGGGCCTGTTCGTCTGGCTGATGCAGCCGGCGCACTGGACCGAGCGCGACCCGAACCTCGAGAACGACACGCTGCTGGTCCTCGACATCGTCATGCTGGTCTCGATCGGACTGATCGAGCTCTTCCGCACGATGAACGTCCTGTCGAACGCGCACGCGACGCTGGTCGCCCGCGACCCCGTCCCCGTGGTGCCCGAGACCGGCACCCGGGTCGCCTTCCTCACCTCCTTCGTGCCCGGCAAGGAGCCGCTGGAGATGGTGACGAAGACGCTGGAGGCCGCGGTCAGGATCCGCCACCGCGGCCTGATGCACGTCTGGCTGCTGGACGAGGGCGACGACCCGGCGGTCAAGGAGGTGTGCGAGCGCCTCGGCGTGCGCCACTTCTCCCGCAAGGGCGTCGCGAAGTGGAACCAGGCCAAGGGCCCGCACCGCGCCAAGACCAAGCACGGCAACTACAACGCCTGGCTCGACGCGCACGGCGACGCCTACGACTTCTTCGCCTCCGTCGACACCGACCACGTCCCGCTCCCCAACTACCTGGAGCGGATGCTCGGCTACTTCCGCGACCCGGACATCGGCTTCGTCATCGGCCCGCAGGTGTACGGCAATTACGACACCTTCGTCACCAAGGCCGCGGAGTCCCAGCAGTTCCTGTTCCACGCCCTGATCCAGCGCGCGGGCAACCGCTACGGCGCCCCGATGTTCGTCGGCACCTCCAACGCCGTGCGCATCGGGGCGCTGAAGCAGATCGGCGGCCTGTACGACTCGATCACCGAGGACATGGCCACCGGTTTCGAGATCCACCGCGCCACGAACCCGGCCACCGGCAGGAAGTGGCGGTCCGTCTACACGCCCGACGTGCTGGCCGTCGGCGAGGGCCCGACCGCCTGGACCGACTTCTTCACGCAGCAGCTGCGCTGGTCGCGCGGGACCTACGAGACGATCCTCAAGCAGTACTGGCGGGGCTTCGGCACACTGCCCGCGGGCAAGCTCTTCAACTACACGATGATGATCATCTTCTACCCGATGTCCGCCATGAACTGGATCCTCGCGGCGCTCAGCTGCGCGCTCTTCCTGGGCATGGGCGCATCGGGTGTGCAGATCGACCCGGCGATCTGGATGATGCTGTACGGCAACGCCTCCGCGCTCCAGATCGGCCTCTACATCTGGAACCGCCGCCACAACGTCTCGCCGCACGAGCCCGAGGGCTCCGGCGGCCTGGCCGGCATGGTGATGTCCGCGCTCTCGGCGCCGATCTACGCGCGCTCGCTGATGGACGCCGTGCTGCGCCGCAAGTCCGGCTTCGTGGTGACGCCCAAGGGCGACTCCTCCAGCCCCGACACGCTCTTCGGCACCTTCCGCATCCACCTGTTCTTCCTCCTGGTCTTCGGCGGCTCCCTCGTCTCCTCCTTCTTCTTCGGCCACGACCACCCCGCGATGATCACCTGGGCCGCACTCGCCCTGCTGATCACGGCGGCGCCGGTCCTCGCCTGGCGCTGGACCGTGCGCCAGGAGAAGAGGAACGGGCGCGGGGCGCCGCCGGACCGGACCGGACCGCCGGCCGGTCCCCCGGCCGAGACCCACGCGCCGCGGCCCAAGCCCACCTGGGCCCCGGCCGACCAGACCATGCAGACCGCTCTGGGGGGACGTAAGAAATGAGCTACCGTCCGAGCCGCCGCACCCGCCGTCTGGCGATAACGGGTGCGGCGGTGCTGGCTCTGGCGGGGATGAACGGGCCCGCGCTCTACCGCTTCGGCTCGGAGCAGTACCACGACTACAAGATCAACCGGCCCGAGTACAAGGCCGCCAACGGCCACTGGGACTTCCTGGACGTCCCGTCCGAGTTCCGGATCAACACGATCCACGCCGCCCTGCTGCACACCGGCAAGGTGCTGCTGATCGCGGGCTCGGGCAACAGCCAGAAGAACTTCGACGCCGAGAAGTTCGAGTCGGTGCTGTGGGACCCGAAGGCCGGCACGTACAGGATGATCCCCACGCCCAAGGACATGTTCTGCGCCGGGCACACCCAGCTGCCCGACGGGAAGCTGCTCGTGGCGGGCGGCACCAAGCGGTACGAGAAGCTCGAAGGTGACGTCACCAGGGCCGGCGGCCTGATGATCGTCCACAACGAGGACCCGGACGCCCCCAAGACGCTGCCCGCGGGCACGATCTTCACCGGTAAGAAGAACGGCAGGACGTACGTCTCCAAGGACCCCGTCCTCGTGGAGAAGGCCAAGAAGGTCTTCGACAAGAAGACCGGCCGGTTCCTGCGCACCGAGGCGGGGCTCGGCCGGATCTACGTCGAGGCCGAGGCGTCCGGCAAGAAGTACGAGTCCGGCACGGAGGACAACTACCGGATCCACGGCCTGTCGGGCACCGACACCAGGAACGTGTACGGCATCGCGCAGAAACTCGCCCTCGACAAGAAGGACTTCCAGGGCATCAAGGATGCCTACGAGTTCGATCCGGTGGCGGAGAGGTACATCACCGTCGACCCGATGAACGAGGCCCGCTGGTACCCGACGCTGACCACGCTGGAGGACGGGAAGGTCCTGTCCCTGTCCGGCCTGGACGAGATCGGCCAGATCGTCCCCGGCAAGGACGAGATCTACGACCCGGTCACGAAGAAGTGGAAGTACACCGGAGTCGTCCGGAAGTTCCCGACGTACCCGGCGGTCTTCCTGACGAACAACGGCAGGCTCTTCTACTCGGGCTCCAACGCCGGGTACGGGCCCGCCGACGAGGGCCGCGATCCCGGCATCTGGGATCTGGAGACCAACACGTTCAAGAAGATCCCCGGCCTGAGCGACCCGCACCTGATGGAGACCTCCGCGACCGTGCGGCTGCCTCCCGCCCAGGACGAGAAGTACCTGGTCATCGGCGGCGGCGGCGTCGGCGAGTCGGAGAAGTCCAGCGAGAAGTCGCGCCTCGTCGACCTCAAGGAGTCCAATCCCCGCTTCAGGGACGGCGCCTCGCTCGACCAGGGCACCCGCTACCCCAGCGCGTCCCTGTTGCCCGACGACACCGTCCTGATCACCGGCGGTTCCCACGACTACCGCGGGCGCGGCGGCTCGGACATCCTCCAGGCGCGGCTGTACGACGCCGAGACCGGCACGTACCGCCGGGTGGCCGACCCGGCCGTGGGCCGCAACTACCACTCGGGGTCGCTGCTGCTCCCCGACGGACGCGTCATGATCTTCGGGTCCGACTCGCTCTACGCCGACAAGGCCAACACCAGGCCCGGCACCTTCGAGCAGCGCATCGAGATCTACACGCCGCCGTACCTCTTCAGGGACACGCGGCCGAAGCTCACCGGCGGACCGAAGAAGATCGCGCGGGGCGCCACGGCGGCCTTCAGGTCGGCGCACGCCGCGTCCGTCAGGGACGCGAAGCTGATGCGGCCCAGCGCCGTCACCCATGTCACCGACGTCGACCAGCGCACGGTCGCACTGAAGACGGAGAAGACGGCGGACGGCATCTCCGTCACCGTGCCGAAGAACCGGGCGCTGGTCCCGTCCGGCTACTACATGCTGTTCGTGACGGACGGCCAGGGCACTCCCTCGGAGGGCGTCTGGGTCGAGGTCCCGTAGCTGGGCGCGGGCGTGAGCGCGCGCAGGTGGCAACGGCGCGGAGGGGGCCGCCTCGTCGGGGCGGCCCCCTCCGCGCGTGAGCCGTGGTTACGTCTTCGCGTTGCGGGCCAGTTCGAGCGCGTACTCCTCGTACCACTCGCCCGCCTTCGGGCCGCCCTTGCAGTCGCCGTCCGACTCGCCGGGGCGCTTGATCCACAGGTAGGCGTCGACCAGGTCGTCGCCGGTCTTGGTGGTCGGCTTCTCACCGAGCGCGCGGCCCGGCGGGTTGCACCAGTTCTCCGCGGGGTCGCCCCCGGTGTACGGGCCGTTGCCGTTGCGGCTGGTGTCGATCACGAAGGGCTTGTTGCCGACCTTCGCCGAGAGCCTCTTGCCGAAGTCCTTGCTCACCTCGGTGGTCTGGAAGTTGGAGACGTTCACCGAGAAGCCGTCGGCTTCCGCGATACCCGCCCGCTGGAGCGGCTCGAACAGCGCGTCGGGCGACTTCCAGCCCGCGTTGCCCGCGTCCAGGTACACCTTGGCCTTCGGCTGCCGCTTGAGCCGCGTGACGGCGCCCTCGAGGAGGTCGTACCGCTCCTCGTGGAACTCCTCCGGCGTACAGCCGTCGACCAGGTGCAGCAGCGCGTCCGGCTCCAGGATCACAGTGGCCGGGCGCTCGCCGATGCCCTTGGCGATCCCGTCGACCCACGCGCGGTAGGCGTCACCGTCGGCCGCGCCGCCCTTCGAGAACTGTCCGCAGTCGCGGTGCGGGATGTTGTAGAGGACGAGCAGCGCGTCACGGTCGGCCTTCTCGGCCGCCTCGGTGAAGCCCTTGGCCTGCGCCTCGGCGTTCTCCGGGAGGATCCACTCGGCGGCCGGCTGCTCGGCGATCCTCCTGATCAGCCCGGCCTTCTCGTCGTCGCCCTTCTCGGCGTACTCCGCGACCTGCCGGGCGGCCTTCCCTTCCGGATTGACCCAGTACGGGTCGCTGCCCTTCGGCTGCTGCTTCACCGACGGCTGCTTCGTCTCGTCGCCCCCGTCGCCGTCGGACGAGGAACAGCCCGTCAGCAGCAGCGCGGCCCCCACGACCCCCACCCCGGCCACCCGGACACCCCTGCGCCTACGGCCGCTGTAACTGCCGTACATCCACTCCCCCTTGACCGCACCGACATAGATGAGAGCCCCCCGGCCCCTCCCGGACACATCCGGTCGAAACCATCCTGACACACGGGTCCGTGACGGGACATGGGAGACAGGGGCGGGGCGGGCGCGCGCGGGGCGGGCGCGCGCGGCGGCCTGTTGACAGTGTCCAGACAGGCTGGAACCCTCCGGGGGACAACTGCACACATCGAGACGACGGTGGACAGGAACCCGGTGCGATTCCGGGGCGGTCCCGCCACTGTGACCGTACGAGAGCCCGGGCGCCCCGGCCGGGGCGCCCTCGTACGGAAGTCAGGAACTGACCCGTCGTTCTCCTGCCATGGGGCGTGGAAACCCCAGAAGGAGGCTCACCGGTATGTCACTGCACACCGCGCAGCACACCGACACCGCGGCGGTCGCGTCCGCCGCGACCAGCACCCGCGACTGGCTGATCATGGCCGCCGCGGCGATCGTCGCACTGATCGCGCTCTACGCGGTCTTCATGGACAACGGCACGGTCGTCTCCGCGACCGGCGACTACCTGCACGAGTTCTCGCACGACGGCCGGCACCTCTTCGGTGCCCCCTGCCACTGATCGGGGCCGTACGCACCATGTCCGCACCTGTCACACCCGTACTGCCCCTGCTCGGGCGCGGGCTGGCGGCGGGCGGGGTGGCCGGCCTTGCCGCCGGCCTCTTCTCGCTGCTCCTCGCCGAGCCCCTGATGGACCGCGCGATCCGCCTCGAAGAGGCACGTTCCGCCGCCGCGGAGCATGCGCACGGGGCGGCCGCCACGGCCGTCCAGCACCACGAGGAACTCTTCTCCCGCTCCACCCAGCACGCCGGCCTGGTCGTCACGGCGGTCGTCGCGGGTCTCGCGCTGGGCGTCCTGTCCGCCCTCGCGTACGCCCTGGTGCACCGCCGTACGGGGATCGGTGAACGGCCGTGGCCCCGCGCCCTGGCCTTCGGCGCGGCCGCGTTCCTGGCCGTCTCGCTGCTGCCGGGGCTCCGCTACCCCGCCAGCCCGCCGGGTGTCGGGGACTCCGGCACCGTGGCCGACCGCCAGGCCCTGTGGCTGGCCGCCGTCGTGATCGGCGTCCTCGGCATGGTCCTGGCGTGGCAGGTGTACGTACGCCTCGCCGGCCGGCCGGTCCCGGTCCGCCAGGTCGCGGTGGCCGCGACGGCGGTGGCGACGCTGGCGGTGCTCTTCGCGCTGCCGGGCAACCCGGACGAGGTGCCGGTGGCGGCGACGCTGCTGTGGGACTTCCGGATGCTGTCGCTGGCCTCGCACGCGCTGCTGTGGGCGGTGTTCGCGGCGGTGTTCGGCGGGCTCGGACTGCGGGCCGCGGGGCGCGCGCGGGGCTTGGCCCCGGGTCCCGCTCCTCAGACGCCGGACGGTCTGGAGGCGCCCGTCAGGTAGGCCGACACCACGACGTTCGCCGTGTAGGTGCGGGCCTTCTTGTCGTACGTGCCCCCGCAGGTGATCAGGCGCAGTTCCGCCCGGCCGCTCTGGCGGGGGCCGTACACCTTCTGCGGGTCGAAGCGTTCGCGGGTGAAGACCTGGACGTCGTCGACGGTGAACTCCAGGCTCTCGCCGCCGGCCCCCGTCACCCGGACCTCAGCGCCGGGGCGGGTCGCGCTCAGGTGGTAGAAGACGGCCGGTCTGCTCTCGGTGTCGACATGGCCGACGAGCAGGGCGGCCCCCGCCTCGCCCGGCCTGGTCCCGTCCCCGTACCAGCCGACCTTCGACGGCTGGTCGTACGGCGGCGGATCGACGGCGCCCGTCGTGTCGAGCCCGCGCGGCACGACGGGTGCCGCGACGCCTGTGGACGGCACCTCGACGCGCTGCGGCGCCACGCCCTCGACGGGGGGATGCGGCGGAGGCAGCACCGCCCCCAGCGGACGGCCGACCGCGGCCACGTCTCCGGTGGTCGGTGCCGAGCTGCCGCCGGGGCCGTCGGTCGTCTGGCGGCCCCACAGCGACAGTCCGAGCAGCAGCACCGCCCAGGCGATACCGGTCAGCAGCCGTCCGCCGCCGGACGGCCTGTCCTCGCCGGACATGTCAGTCCGTGTCCGTACGACGGCGGCGCGCACTCCGGTACGCCACGGCCACGGCCGCCACACCCGCCAGCACGAGGCCGATCACGGTGTGCGGCGTCCCGGGCCCGTCCTCCTCGGCCGCGGCGAGCTGCGCCGTACCGCCGCCGCCCGCGTGCACGGGGGCGTGAGGAGTCGGGTGATGGTCCGGGCGGTGGTCGGGACGCTGGTCCGGACGGTGATCGGAGCCCTGGTCCGGACGGTGGTCGGGACGCTGGCCGGAATCCTGGTCCGGACGGTGATCGGGACGCTGCTCGGAACCCTGGTCCGCGTACTGATCGGGGCGCTGCTCGGAACCCTGGTCCGCGTACTGATCCGGGCGCTGCTCGGAACCCTGGTCCGGACGGCGGTCGGGACGCTGCTCGGAACCCTGGTCCGCGTACTGATCGGGACGCTGCTCGGAACCCTGGTCCGGGCGGCGGTCCGGGCGGCGGTCGGGTTTGTCCTGAGGGACGACGGTGACGGTCCCGGTGGCCTGGCCGCCGTCCTTGCACTTCACCCGGATCTCGTAGTCCTTGGGCTGGGCGTCCGACCGGATGTGGGCCTCGGTGAAGAGGGCACCGCGGTCCGCGGCCGGGCTGAAGTGGACGGCCGTCGAGAAGGCGTCGGACGTGCCGGTGGCCTGCCCGCCCTTGCACACGTCGACCTGCAGATCCACCTCCCCGCCCGGCGTGATGGTGGACGGCGTGACGGCGATCCGGCCCTCGGCCCCGTCGCCGGCGTGGGCTGTCGCCGCCGGCGTGACGACCACCGCGGCCGCCACGCCGGCACACAGAGCAATCTGCAATGAGCGCATAGTGAACCTCCTGGTATTACGAAGATTCACCGGTACGGGCCGTTTCCGCATCTCCAGGGGCGCGCCAGTGCGCCGTACGGGCCCCTGGAGCGCGCCGCGGGGCGGCCGGGCCGGGCGGGCGGCCGGGTCAGACGCCGTCCGGCCGGGTCAGACGCGGTCGACGAGGTCCGCGATCGAATCGACGATCGTCGACGGCCGGAACGGGTAGCGGTCGATGTCCGCCGGTCCCGTCAGACCGGTCAGTACGAGAAACGTCTCCATGCCCGCTTCCAGCCCCGCCAGGACGTCCGTGTCCATCCGGTCGCCGATCATCGCGCTGGTCTCGGAGTGCGCGCCGATCGCGTTGAGTCCGGTCCGCATCATCAGCGGGTTGGGCTTGCCCGCGAAGTACGGGTCCTTGCCGGTCGCCTTGGTGATCAGCGCGGCGACGGCTCCGGTGGCGGGCAGCGGACCCTCGCGGCTCGGGCCGGTCTCGTCGGGGTTGGTGCAGATGAAGCGCGCACCGGCGTTGATCAGCCGGATCGCCTTGGTGAGTGCCTCGAAACTGTACGTACGGGTCTCGCCCAGGACGACGTAGTCCGGGTCGTGGTCGGTCAGGACGTAACCGATGTCGTGCAGCGCGGTGGTCAGTCCCGCCTCGCCGATGACGTACGCCGTGCCGCCGGGCCGCTGGTCGTCGAGGAAGCGGGCGGTGGCGAGCGCCGAGGTCCAGATGTTCTCCACGGGCACGTCCAGGCCCATGCGGAAGAGGCGCGCGTGCAGGTCGCGGGCGGTGTAGATCGAGTTGTTCGTGAGCACCAGGAACGGCCTGCCCGATTCGCGCAGCCGCTTGATGAAGGCATCCGCGCCGGGGATGGGCGTGCCCTCGTGGATGAGAACGCCGTCCATGTCGGTGAGCCATGATTCGATCGGCTTGCGCTCTGCCATGTGCCGGACTCCTGCCGTACGCAATAAACGCTGGGGGCGCCCGGACCACACCGTCCGGGCGCCCCCAGCCTAATCAGACAGCCGTGATCTTGACCCCGTCGATCATCCAGTACCAGTTCTTGCTGCCGGTGCGGTGGAAGCGGAAGCTGACGCTGGTGGCCCCGGACGGGACGTTCAGGGTCAGCGACCGGGGCTGCGAGACGACGTCCGCCGTGTACGAGGTGACCGGGACCGGGTTCGCGCCGTTCCAGGAGGCGAGGATCCGGGCGCTCTGGCCGCCCTCCTGGCGGTAGAAGGTGGTGAAGTCCAGCTTCACGGTGGCCTGGTCTCGTCCGCCCGCTCGTCGGAGTCGGCGACCGCGAAGACGCCCCGCGCGCGGACGTTGAGCTCGCGGGACTGGTCGCGCTGGGTGCGGCTCCGGAACTCGTCGGTGGCGAAGGACCAGCCGCGCCACTCCGTCACACCGCCCGTGCCCATCGTGTTGTTGATGACGGACCAGCCGCTGGGCGCGGTGTGCGTGAAACCGAGGACTCCGGCCGGGATGCCGGTCTCGTCGACCCGTCCGGAGAGCGAGGGGCGCAGGGCGTCGAAGGGGTCGGCCGAACGCTCCTGGACCGGCTTGCCGTCCGGGCCCCAGGAGGGGTCGGCGATGATGCCGAGCTGCTTGAAGACGGTGGCGGCGACGTCGACGAGACGGGTGTCGACGCGCCGCGCGCCGGCCGCGATGCCGGGGCCCGAGGAGGTGGCGGCCATCGGGCCGGCGTACAGGAGCGACGTGCCGTACGTGCCGTTCGCCATCAGGGACTTGAGGTGCGGGGCCCTGGCGGCGTCGATCCGGTCGTGGCGCAGGCCGTCCATGCCGATGACGAGCACCTTGTCGGGGCTGGTGCCGTTGGGGAGGGTGGGCGCGGCAGCGGCAGCGGCGGTGGCGGGGACGGCCGGTTCAGCGCCGGGGCGCGCGGAGGCGCCGGGCCACCACCACGAGAACCGCGCCGCCGAGGACGCAGGCGCCGGCGGCGGCCCCGAGCGCGGGCAGGTGGTCCTGGCCGGTCCGGGCGAGGGCGGGAGGTTCGCGGAGACCGCCCCTCGGGTGGTCGCCGAGGCGATCGCCGTCGGGGGCGCTGGTGGGGGCGTCCGGCTCCGGGGCGACGGGGGTGCCGGTTTCCGGATCCGAGTCCGTGCCCGTGTCCGTATCCGTGTCCGTATCCGTGTCGGCATCCGTGTCCGTATCCGTGTCGGCATCCGTATCCGCATCCGCCTTCGACTTCGCCTTCGCCTCGACAATGGCGAAGCGGTAGTCGTTCGACTCGCCGACCCACTCGCCGTCGTCGGGCTGCCGCTGGACGACGGCGGCGCTGGCGACGGCTTCGGTGGGAGCCGTGCCGGAGTCGAAGGCGAGCCGCACCTTCACGGCGACGGTACGGTCGGCGGCGACGGTGAAGCCCGGGAAGCCGCCGTCGAAGACGCCGATGTGCTCGTCCTCGTCGGTGGTGTCGAAGGGGACGTCGATCCACCGCCCCGCGCCGTCGTCGAACTCCAGCTCCACTTGCCCGGCGTCGAGCTTCCGGTCCCTGTCGGTGAGGACGACGACCGGGTGGATGTTGCGGCAGCTCCGCCCGGTGGTGTTGGTGAGCTCCAGGAGCCACTCGCCCGCCGCGCCGCCCGCCCTGTAGGTGCCGGGGCCGCCGCGCAGGCGGGTGGTGAGGGGGAAGTCGGGGGAGACGGGGTCACCGCAGGAGGGCTGCCGGCCCGCGACGGCGCCCAGGGGCGCGGCGTCGTCCGCCGCGTCGTCGTCGGCATGGGCGGTGACGGCCGCGGGAGAAGCCACAGTGGCTGCCGCGGCTACTGCGGCTCCGAGGGCGAGAACACCGCGCAGTCGCATGAGGATGAGAAGCCAAGCCTTCGCAGGTCGGGATCGCCCGGTCATGGTCCGTGACCCTGCCATGCGTGCGCGGCGGGCCTCGGACGCCACACCCCGGTGCGCTTGTACGACTGAATGAAATCCCTCCGACGGGCCAGCCGCCGGCCGCTCGCCGCGCTCCCTCCCTGTTACTCCCCCGCGCCCCCGGCGCCCGGGAACGCGACGTTCGCATGACCGAAGACCGGGGCGAGAACGAGCTGCGCGGCCCCGTCGGCGACGGCGCGCCCGTCGCCCACCGCCGCGGCGACCGGCACGGCGGGTCCGCTGCCCTCGCGCCGGGCGAGTCCGGCGAGCACCGCCCCCACGCCCCGTACGAACACGTCCTCCTGCGCGGCGACGACCCGCCCCCCGAGCAGCACCCGGTCGATGTCGAGCAGCCCGACGAGGTTGGCCGCACCGGTCCCCAGGACCCGTGCGGCCTCCGCGAGGTCGCCGCGGGCGACGGCGGCGAGGCAGAGCGCTTCGATGCAGCCGCGACCGCCGCAGGAGCAGCGGACGCCGTCCAGCTGGAGCGTCTGGTGCCCGAACTCGCCCGCTCCGGTGCGCGCCCCGCGGTAGAGCGCCCCGCCGAGCACCAGCCCGGCGCCGAGCCCCGTACCGAGGTGGAGGTACGCGAAGGACCCGCCGGCGGGCCGGGCCCGGAGGGCGAGACCGAGAGCGGCGGCGTTGGTGTCCTTGTCCACCACGACAGGCAGCCCGAGCCGCTCGCCCAGCACGTCCCGCAGGGCGAAGCCGTCCCACTGCGGAAACCCGGTGACGCGGTGCAGCACCCCCCGGCCGTGATCGAGCGGCCCCGGCACGGCGACCCCGACCCCGAGCAGCCCCCGGGGGGCGAGAGGGAGCGCCCGGGGCGGGGGAAGGACCAGGGCGTCGATCTCGCGGGACGCCGCCTCGATCACCGCCTGCGCCCCCGCCCCGAAGTCCAGCGGCGCTCTCCGCACCGAGACCGTCGCACCCGCCAGGTCCACCAGGACCGCCGTCAGCTCGTCGCGGTCGAGGTGCAGCCCGACCGCGTACCCCGCGTCCGGTACCAGCCGCAGCACCGTCCGCGGCTTGCCGCCCGTCGACGCGCGCCGGCCGGCCTCCGCCGCGAGCCCCTCCGCCCGCAGCCGCGCGGTGATCTTGCTGACGGCCTGCGGCGTGAGCCCGGTGCGCTCGGCGAGCTCCAGGCGGCTGATGCCCGCCTCGCCCGCCGTGCGCAGCAGATCGAGGATCAGCGCCGCGTTGTGGCTGCGCAGCGCCGGCAGGTTCGCGCCCGTATTGCTCCTGTTCACGAGCCCATTGTCCACCGCGCTTGCACTTTGGCAACAGCGTTGTTTAAGTGGATGCCATGACTGGCACCGGTACCGACACCCACGCGCCCCTGCGCGTCGGACTCGTGGGCTACGGCCTCGCGGGTTCCGTCTTCCACGCCCCGCTCATCGCCGCCACCGACGACCTCGTCCTCGACACGGTCGTCACCTCCAACCCGGAGCGGCGGGAACAGGCCCGCGCCGAGTTCCCCGACGTCCGCGTCGCGGCCTCGTCGGACGAACTGTGGACGCGCGCGGACAAGCTCGACCTGATCGTGGTCGCGTCCCCCAACAAGACCCACGTCCCGCTCGCGACCGCCGCCCTCAAGGCGGGCCTGCCGGTCGTCGTGGACAAGCCGGTCGCCGGCACCGCCGCCGAGGCGCGCGAACTGGCCGCTCTCGCCGAGGAACGCGGCCTGCTGCTCTCCGTCTTCCAGAACCGCCGCTGGGACAACGACTTCCTCACCCTCCAGCAGCTGATCGCCTCCGGCGAGCTCGGCGACGTACAGCGCTTCGAGTCCCGCTTCGAGCGGTGGCGCCCGCAGCTCAAGGGCGGCTGGCGCGAGTCGGGCGACCCGGCGGAGATCGGCGGGCTGCTGTACGACCTGGGCAGCCACGTCGTCGACCAGGCGCTGGTGCTCTTCGGCCCGGCGGTCCGGGTGTACGCCGAGTCCGACGTACGCCGCCCCGGCGCCGAGGCCGACGACGACACGTTCATCGCGATCACGCACGCGAACGGCGTCCGCTCGCACCTCTACGTGAGCGCCACCACCGCCCAGCTCGGCCCGCGCTTTCGCGTGCTCGGCTCGCGCGCGGGCTATGTGAAGTACGGCCTGGACCCGCAGGAGACCGCACTGCGCGAGGGCAGGCGGCCTGCGGCGGACGGCAACTGGGGCGAGGAGCCGGAGGCGGCCTGGGGCCGCATCGGCGCCGGCGAGTCCCCGGCGACGGGCGGCGGCAGCCCGGTCCCGACGCGGCCGGGCGACTATCCGGCGTACTACGCGGCCGTCGCCACCGCCGTGCGCGCGCGGACCGCGCCCCCGGTCACCGCGGCGCAGGCGGCCGCGGCACTCGACGTACTGGAGGCGGCGCGCCGCTCGGCCCGCGAGGGCGTGACCGTGGAGATCCCCGCATGAGCACGACGAACAACCCCGCGAGCCCCACAAGCCCCACGGCCGCCGAACGGGCCACCGAGCTGATCGCCGAACTGACCGCCCAGGAACGCCGCCTGGTCCTCCCCCGCTTCACCCACGAGGACGCCTGGGCGCTCGGCGGCCTCCTGGTCGAGTTGGCCCGCGAGCGCGACGCCCCGGTGGCGATCGACATCCGGCGCGGCGCGCAGCAGCTCTTCCACTGCGCGCTGCCGGGGTCGAGCGCGGACAACGACGCGTGGATCGACCGCAAGCGACGCGTCGTGGAGCGGTACGCGGAGAGCTCGTACCTGGTCGGCACGCGCTTTCGCGCGAAGGGCACGACCTTCGAGGACTCCTCGCGCCTGGACCCGGACGTGTACGCCGCACATGGCGGCGCGTTTCCGGTCGCGGTGGAGGGCGCGGGCGTGATCGGCACGGTCACGGTCTCCGGCCTCCCGCAGGCGGAGGACCACGCGATGGTGGTGGAGGCTCTGACCCGCTTCAAGGGCTGAGTCCCGGTCCCGCTTCCCGATCACAAGGCGCCCGGGGTGCCAGGGTGCCGGGGCGCCGGGAACTCACCCCGGCACCCCGGCATCCCCGCGGCGCAACGGCCCCGGCGCGCTGCGGCCACCGCCTCGACGGCCCTTCCTCGGCCCCTCGCCAGTCCTTCGCCGGGCCCTTCGCCGCCCCTTCGCCGGGCCCTGCGCCGGGCCCTTCGCCGGGAGGCGGTTACGCCTCTTTGAGCTCCTGCCGCTGGCGCCCCAGCCCCGACACCTCGAGCTCCACCACGTCCCCCGACCGCAGGTACGGCTTCGGCTCGGGCTGTCCCATCGCCACGCCCGCCGGCGTACCCGTGTTGATCACGTCACCCGGGTACAGCGTCATGAACTGGCTCACGTACCGCACCACTTCGCCCACCGGGAAGATCTGCTCGGCCGTCGTGCCGTCCTGCTTCAGCTCGCCGTTCACCCACAGCTTCAGGTCCAGCGCCTGCGGGTCCGGCACCTCGTCCGCCGTCACCAGCCACGGGCCCAGCGGGTTGAACGTCTCGCAGTTCTTCCCCTTGTCCCAGGTCCCGCCGCGCTCGATCTGGAACTCGCGCTCGGAGACGTCGTGCGCGACCGCGTACCCCGCGACGTGCGCGAGTCCGGCCTCGGCCGAGTCCAGGTAGCGGGCGGTGCGGCCGATGACGACGGCCAGCTCGACCTCCCAGTCGGTCTTCGTGCTGCCGCGCGGTACGAGAACGGTGTCGTCGGGGCCGACGACCGTGTCCGGGGCCTTGAAGAAGATGATCGGCTCGGCGGGTATCGCCGCGCCCGTCTCGGCCGCGTGGTCGTGGTAGTTCAGCCCGATGCACACGATCTTGCCGATACGGGCGAGCGGCGGGCCGACCCGCGTCCCGGCCGCGCCGTCGACCACCGGCAGTTCACCGCCGGCCGCGGCCGCGCGGATCCGGCCCAGCGCCGCCTCGTCGGCGAGCAGGTCACCGTCGATGTCCGGGACGAGACCCGACAGATCCCGGAGCGTCCCGTCCTGGTCGAGCAGCGCCGGACGTTCGGCTCCCGGCGTTCCCACACGCAGCAGCTTCATGGTCAGTCTCCTTGGTCGAGTGTCGCGCCCGGCCCCGGCCGATGGATGCGGCCATCGGAGGATTGGTCGATCCTCCAAGGTCGGAGTCCGCTCTGCAAGACCCCGTTCACGTACTGGACTGTTACGCGGCAGTAGCGACCGCGCCTCCACCAGCGGGAACATCCCGGTGGAGACAGGCCCGCTCGACCGCGCTCCAGGTCATGCTGGTGACGAGGTACAGCGCGGCGGCCAGCGGCACCACGGCCACGGTGAAGAGCGTCGCGAAGGACATCAGCGGCATCACCTTGGTCATCGCGCTCATCGCCCCGGCGCCCGGCAGCTGCGGCCCGTCCTGCGCCCCCGGCACACCCATGCCCGGTGCGGCCGCCATCTGCCGCTTGGTACTCCGGTAATTGAACGTCGCCACCGCCGCGACGACCGCGAACAGCACGACGTACAGCAGCCCCTGCGCCCCGAAGAGCCCGCCGTCCGCCAGCGCGTCGGTCCAGCGGTCGCCGAGCGGGCTGGCAAAGAGGGCGTGGCCGAGGAGTTCGTTCGGCTCGCCGGCGATCTTCCGGTTCGAGAAGAGGTGGTACATCAGGAAGAACGCCGGCAGCTGGAAGAGGCTGGGCAGGCAGCCCGACAGCGGCGAGACCTTCTCCCTGGCGTGCAGTTCCATGATCGCCTCCTGGAGGCGCTCCGGGTTCCTGCCGTGCCTCCTGCGCAACTCGGCGATCTGCGGCGCGAGCCTGGTGCGGGCCTTCTGGCCGCGGGCCGCCGCCCGTGACAGGGGGTGGACGGCGAGTCGTACGCAGGCGGTGAACAGGATGATCGCGGCGGCTGCGGCGGAGGCGTGGAAGAACGGTTCGAGCAGATCCGCGAGGCGTGCGACCAGACTGGCGAAAGCGGACATGAAGACGGACATGGTGAGCCCTCCGAAGGGTCTCGTCGTGCCGGAAGAGAGACAGATCGGCATCGACGGCCCACGCGGAGCACGCGAGGCGAGAGGCAGGAGGAGAGGTGGGGCGGCTCGCGTCCCTACGCGGTGGTCGTCGAAGGACGACGACCCGGCGCCCGGGGCCTGGTCCGCCCGCGCGCGTCGGGATCACGCTGGGGCAGGAACGCGGTGCGCTGCTCCCGGTCCCGTATCGCCGTACGCACCCGGGTGCGTGGCACCGCGGGAACGGAGCGCGCCGCGACGAGAGCGCAGGCGATGAGCGCGGAACCGGCCGCGGCGGTGGCGGCGACCGCGACGGCGGCGGAGAAGCTGCCGTTCTCGACGAGGAGGACTTCGATGAGGAGGAAGAGGACAAGGCCGACCGTGCGCGCCAACCGCGCCGAACAACTGATCACGTTCCCCCTCCTCCCACTTCACTGGCTCATCGACGATGCTAATGCCCGGCACCGACAACGGACCCTGCCGGGCGCCTCGCCTCACACGGCCCGTACTGACTGACGCACAACGCGGCCACCAGGTTCCCCACGAGCGCCACGATCCCCGCGTCCACCGTTGCGGTCGGGTGAGTACGAGCGGCTCTCCGGGCCGGGCACGGCGCCGGCGGCCCCGCCCCGGACCGCTTCCGGTCTCCACCCCTCCGAGCTCTCTCGCCGACCGGCCGCACAGCAGTACGGTATGGACCATGCGCCCCGACACGCCTGCCGATCACGCCGATCACACCGCCGAAGCCGAGCGCCTGCTGCGCACCGCGACGCAGTATCCCGAGGACCAGGAACCGCTGTACCTCCAGGCCGCGGCCCACCTGGAGCTCTCCGGCGACCGCGCCCGCGCGGCCACGCTGTACGACCAGCTCCTGGCGAAGGACCCGGACAACCCGCCCCTCGTGAAGGCCCTCAAGGCGGCCAACCTGTGGGAGTACGGCCACGAGGCGGAGGCCCGCGCGATCATCGACGGCATCCGCGCCGCGGCCCCGCGCGAGGCGGCGCCGTGGGTGATCATCGCGGAGGCCCTCGAATCCCACGACGAACTCCACGCCTCCCACGACGCCTTCACCGCCGCCGTGACCCTCCTCGTCGACCCGTCGGAGGAGATCCCGTACGCGGCCGGGCCGCTCCTCACCGGCCGCCACCGCGTACGCCGCATGCTGGGCCTGCCGCACGACGAGTGGGACGCGCGGGCGGACACCGTCAACGCCGGCCCCATCGCCCTGGACGAGCTGCACGACCCGAACCGGCTGTGGTCGCTGGGCTCGGACAACCCGGCGGAGCTCCGGGCCGAGATCGCCCGCCTGCGTGCCGAGCTGGGCACGTACCGCACCGCGCTGTCCCGCCCGTTCCCGGTGGCGATGCTGCACTGGCCCGAGGAGGAGCTGCGCGAACTCCTGGCGGCGTACCCGGCCCTGACGGCGGACTACCCCACCCACGCCGCCCACCTGTCCGCGGTCGAGGCGTCCCTGCGCGACCTGTCCTCGACTGGCACCCAGAACCTGGGCATCGTGCGCGGAACGGTCCCCTCCTACGAGGCGTTCGCCGCGTCGGAGTCAGCATCCCCCGAAGACGCGTCCCTCCTCCCCCAGTACGCCACGACCCTGGCGGCCCGCGGCCGGGCAACCTCCTGGCCCCCGGCCCGCAACGCCCCGTGCTGGTGCGGCTCGGACACCCCCTACCGCGACTGCCACGGCACCCCCGACCTCCCCTGATCCTCCCTATTACCGATGGCTCGCGTACGGCATCATCACGACCCGCTCCGCGCTGCACGGCCCGAGGGGCCTGCGCCTCCTGGGCATACGAGGCATCCGCACCAAGGCGACGGGGGCCGCGGCCCCCGTCGCGAGAGCCGGGAAACCCACCCGCCACAGGTCCGCCGGCACAATGCGCGGGTGCCCGATCCCATCCCTTCCTCCGCCGCCGTTTCGGCCCGCATGAGCCGCCAGGGCTCCCGCGACACAGCCGCCGAGATCGCCGTACGCAAACTCCTCCACGCCGCCGGCCTGCGCTACCGCGTGAACGTCCCCGTCCCCGGGATGCCCCGCCGAACGATCGACATCGCCTTCGGGCCGGCCAAGATCGCGGTCTTCCTGGACGGCTGCTTCTGGCACGGCTGCCCGCAGCACGCGACGCAGCCGAAGTCCAACGCCGAATGGTGGCGGACCAAACTCGACAAGAACATGGCCCGAGACCGGGAAACGACGAAACACCTCGAAGAGCGGGGGTGGACGGTCCTGCGCTACTGGGAGCACGAGGGGACGCGAGAAGTGGCAGCCGATGTCATGGACACCGTTCTTCAGCATCGGCCCGGGAGAGAAACGACGTAACAGGATCGTCCGGGTGTTCCACTCTTCATCGACATGCGTGACCGGCCCACCTATCGTCGTCGTCACCATTTATTGATCTTGATGCGGCAGGGGGCTCCCATGGGGAGATTGAGGTCGGTCGACGTGTGCTCGGGCGCGGGCGGTCTGGCACTGGGCCTGGAGCGCGCCGGGTTCGACCCGGTACTGCTGCTGGACAACAAAGCCGTCGCCTGCGAGACCTTGCGTCACAACAGACCGACATGGAACGTCCTCGAGATGGATCTCCTGGACTTCGATCCGGTAGAACACCAGGAAAGCTACGACGTGGACCTGCTCTCCGCAGGACTGCCTCGGGTGACGTCCTCAGCAACCGCGAACAGATTGGAAACAGGCCTCGAGCTGCGGCTCCTCGAAGCCACAGTTCTCCTGGCCCATGCCGTGCGTCCACGAGCCCTGCTCATCGAGAATGTTCCCGGGCTCGTGGACGGACCAGAATTCGCAGGGGTACGAGACTTCATCCGGAAGGAACTCGAGCACCTCGGTTATCGATTCCATTGGTTCATCCTCAATGCAGCTGATTTCGGCGTTCCCCAGGACCGGAAACAAGGCGTGCTCGTCGCCATGAAGGACCGTTTCTTCGACGCCTTCAACCAACCGACACCGACCGTTTCCCGACACATCACGGCAGGCGAGGCCCTGCATGCCTCCATGTCGCAGCGCGGCTGGACGGGGGCCGACGCATGGGCGGCACAGGCAGACCACGTCGCGCCGACCCTTGTGGGCGGCTCGGACAATCGCGGGGGCGCGGACCTCGGACTGACAGGCACCAAGAGGGCCTGGGCCCGTATGGGAATCAACGGCGGGGCTCTGAGTGACGAGGTGCCCGGACCGAACGGCATCCAGGAATCGGACAGCTCCGGGTCCCCTCTGAAGAAGCTCACCGTGCCGCAGACGGCCGTCCTGCAGTCCTTCCCCGACGATTGGGCATTCGCGGGCGGGAAGACAAAGCGATACCGACAGATCGGCCATGCATCCCCGCCTCCGGTCGGTGAGGCCCTCGGGCGAGCCATCGCCGCTGCCCTGGACGCCTGAGACCTGTGTGGGTTCTCGCCCGTCGAGGACCCACACAGCTTCCACCAGGGCCTTTGCCGTAAGGGCGGCCCTCTCGCCTCCTGTGGCTGTTGTGCCTACATCCGCCGGCTACACTTCAATCCCATGACCGCCCCCGCCTCGCACGAGTCCTCTGCCGCACCGTTCAAGATCGTTGATCTCTTCGCCGGGCCGGGCGGGTTGGACGTCGCCGCGCGACAGCTGGACCTGGTGGAGCTGGTGACCGGCATTGAATGGGATGCAGACGCATGTAAGACTCGCACGGCAGCAGGGCTACTTACCACACCAGGTGATGTGCGCGACTTCGGCCCTGAGGACTTCCCGTCCGCCAATGTCCTCGCGGGTGGGCCCCCATGCCAGACGTACACCGTCGCCGGCGCCGGCGCCGGACGCCGCGCTTTGGAAGAAATCCTCACCCTTGTCAAGCGCATGGCTGCTCGTGAGGACATCAGTGAGCACATCAAGAACCTGGACGACGAGCGAACAGGTTTGGTGCTGGAACCCTTGCGGTGGGCACTCGCCGCGATCGACAGAGGCCACCCTTACGAGGCAATCGTGCTGGAGCAGGTACCAGCCGTACTGCCTGTGTGGGAAGTGGTGGGCGAAGCTCTCAGGGATGAGCATTACTCGGTCGTCCACGACATACTGCGCACGGAGGAATACGGGGTGCCGCAGACTCGTCGTCGCGCCATTCTCATCGCTCGCTATGAAGGCAAGGACCGGGCCAACAAGGTTCGGGCGAGCCTGCCCACGCCGACGCACCACCCGTACAGAAAAGGCGTGGCACGCCCGAAAGCGGGCGGGGGGTTGCAGCCCTGGGTGACAATGAACGACGTGCTCAAGTGGCCACAGCCGTTCGAAGTGATCTCCAACTACGGCACGGGCGGCGACCCCAAGGCCCGCGGACGACGTACCTCCGACGAACCGTCCGCCACTGTCACCGGGAAGATCTCCCGCAACCGGGTCGTAGCTGCCGACGGCACGGAATCCCGATTCACCGACGCCGAGGCAGGACAGCTGCAGACCTTCCCGGCCGACCACAAGTGGTCCGGTCGCGGGATCGCGCAGCAGATCGGCAACGCCATCCCGCCACGCCTCGCCGTCCACGTCCTCGCCGCAGCCCTCGACCTCGGCGAGGAGAGACTCAACAGCGCCATCGCCGCTTTGGAAGCCTCCGTGATTCCCGGTAAGCGGCCCAGGCACGAAGGTCGCCCAGGCCATGTACCGGCCCCCACTCGGGTGGAACTAGAGGTACCGGCACCTGCCCGAGCGCAGCCGGAGCTGGTCAACTCTCGTCGGTGACTTTCCCTCGAACCTTGGCGTCCACGAACAGTTCCTCGAAGTAGCGGACGAGGGTGTCCACTGCCTTTTCCGGCACCGGGCCGTCAGCGGGACCGTCCGGAAGGAACTTGCGGGACACCGGCGGAGCCGAATCGGCCTCGTGGATCCAATCCTCGAGGAGGCTGCCGTCCCACTCGTCGTCCGCCGCGAACACGTCGTACATCAGCGTGCTCGCGGCGGTGTTGGCGACGGCGGCCAGGGCGTTCACCTCGCGGCCCTTGCTCGCCGTGCCCTTCTCCACGAGCCGTATCAGCGCCTGGGCCGTGGGTCGGTGGTCGATGATGTCGAGTCTCAGGACTGTATTGAGGACATCCTGATTCCCGCACGCCACCTGCACCGGACGGTAGTCGGCCCCGTCACGGAACAGTTCGGCGGCCCACCACAGGCGTGAGAACGCCTGCGTGTAGTGAGCACCGCGGAAGCGCTCGGCGGCGACCATCGGAGGAAGACCGTCCTTCTCCTTGGTCGGCAGGTGACGCCACACGACGTAGTCCGGAGCGACGGACAGGGCGATGAAGTTCCACAGCCTCGCGTCGGCCGCTTCTCTGCGGGTCAGCCGGAGAGCGGCGTGCATGCGCGGAGCCAGCCAGGCATCCGCCTTCGTGCGCGCATCGTCGCGGTAGAGGTGCATGACGTCGTCGATCAGATCCCTCAGCGGCTCGACATCCAGCCGGACGCCCGCGCCGTCGAGCAGCTCGGTGCTCTTGTTCAACGCGATGCAAGGAGGGTTCTCCTTCCCGGCCAGCACGCCCATGCTCAAGTTTTTCGCGGCATTGGCATCGGAGAGCAGCGCCAAGCGGTCCGGCATGTGGTCGGGCTTGTCGGTCACGCCTTGCTTCCTTTCTGGGACGTTTCGAGGACTCTGACGGCCGTGCCGAGGTGCCTGGCGACCTTGGCCCGACGTGTGGCGGCGTAGTTGATGCGCGACTGCAGTTCGTTCCACCCCGAGGACTCGCTGCGCCGAGCATGAATCTCACGCAACGCGTCGGCTCCGGACTGGTCGGGCAGTACGTCGGAAAGCATCCCCCGCAGTACCGCGTCCCGCCAGCCGCCCGGCCATTGAGGGTTTCCTTCGGCATCCACTTCAAGGTCGCTGACGGCCGAGTGGAACACCGCAGTCCAGACGTCGGTCGCGATCTGCGCCGCGAGCATGTCCCGGACGGCCTTCTCCATCGGACTCCCATTGGAGTTGAGGAGTTCCGCAATGCCCTCGAAACCCGTGTTCAGGTGGACGGTGGGCATGTCCCCCGACGTCTCGATCAGCCACGGAGAATCCTTGAACGGCCGCAGCCACTCGTGCGGTCCGTCACGGAAGTCGACCTGGTCGACCTGAAGTTCATGTCGCCGGACCGGGGTTCGGGCCGTGAGGTCCACCAGCCAATTGTCCTCGGACCGCCCGACGACGCGCCCCCGCACCCCCTCGACGGTCGCGACAACCATGACCGAGAGTTCTGCCTGACTGCGGTATGCGGACTTCCAGAACCGGAGCTGTCCGGCCCATGTCGGGCTTCCGCTCGACTCCTGTTCGAGGAGGGTGGTCGTACGGGAGTTGGTGGCCTTCTCTGTCAGTACGGCGATGACTGCCACGTCGCTCCAAGGCCCGGCGGACAGCTCTTTCGCGGGCAACGTGGCTGTGATGCTCAGCCGGGAAGTCTCCCAGTCGTCCCGCTCGACCTGGTGGAGAGCGACCACACGCTCCTGATTCGAGAAGACCGAGGTCTCCAGATCCGTCCGGTCCTGCCTCACCGCGGTCACGCGAAACGTGACCTCGCCCGCCAGCGTCCTGTACGGAAAGACCCTCATTCGGCAGCGCCCCTTGCCTTCTGCAGTTCAACGATCAGACCGGCCAGATCGGCGCGGACCGGGTGGGTGGACACATCCGTCGTCCCGGCGAACGTTGCCGTCCGCGCGCCCGCCTTGAAGTGCAGCGTGCCGTCCACGACTTGACAGTTCTCCAGCGCGACGATCTCCGACCATCCGACGGAAGGCCTGCCGCCGGAGCGGACATCGAACCTGGCGACCGGACTCATCACCCAGGGGTCCTGCCGCGCGGGCAACTTGACCTCGGCCTTGACCTGCCAGGCCCCGAACGAATCGACTTCGGCGTCGAGGTCCCGGATGGTCGGGAAGCTGTTGGTCCTGGCGCCTCCGGCGGGGCCGCCGTCGAGTCGCAACAGGTCTCGAAGCGCCTTGGGGCCGTCCTGGTTCTGGTCCTTGCGACGCCCCACGAGTTCCCGTACGGCCGCGTTGGCCACCTTCGTGAAGGCGGAGATACGCCGGTACGCCGTGGGCGAGTAACTGGCCCACAGCTCCTCGGTCTGTCCCCATTTGTTGTGCTCGGGAGGCTCGGACGCTCGCAGGAAGGCTTCGGCCCGGTCGGCGTTGTCCGCGGCCGCTCCCGCCGCATGGCCGGCCAGAAGCACCGCCTGGAAGGGGCTCGTACCGAGAGAGAGGTCGGGCACCCTGGCCGACTTCACTGTCATACGGCTGCCGCGCATGCTCACCAGCTGATTGGGCTTGCCGTCGCCGTCCTCGGCCGCTGTGACCAGCAGGACGGCCCGGTGCTCGACCGTTCCCCTTTTGCCACCCGGCTCCGGCACCTTCAGGGGCACGCGGGTCATGGCGACCTGTCCGGCATCGGTGAGGCGCTCGACCGTGGTGCCGTCGAAGTACGCCTTGAGCGCCCTCGTCCGCGACGGCTGCGCGAGCTGCGGGTCCACGCGCTGTTCCTTGACCACCACCTGGCCGTTGCGAAGGGTCCGAACCGATGCCTCCAGCAGCGGAGCCACCTCGTTACCGGAGGTCATCGCGGCCCAGAAGTTGTTGCCGAGCGCCGTCACCAACTTCTCGTGCATCGACTGCACAGTTTGCTCGTCCGCTCCGTCGTCCTCACCGGCCGCGTCGTTGAACATGCTCGCGACGTCGTGGGCGCCGACAATCAAGAACGAGGTGCCGGGCTCGGAGCTCTCCCGTGTGAGGTGCAGCCGTGCGACCGTTTCCTCGTCCGCCCACCAGGAGCGGGCCACGTCCTCGCTGCCGGGTGCCGTATCAGGTTCCCCGAGCCATGCAGGACCCGCACATGCCACCCCGTCGACCACTCGCCAGGGGAGATCCAGCCGGCCGATGAGTCGCCGCTCGGTGCGCCCTTCGTGCGGCACGGACAGAGTCGAATTGATCAGCACCATTCCGAGCCGGCTGGTAGCCCACAAGGTGGCCTTGCCCAGCCCGTACGAACCACCCGCGCTGTCGTCGGACTTCCGGCTGTCGAGCTGGCGTCGGACGACCGCGGCGAACCGACCGTCCTCGTAGTCGTCTCCGGTGAGCCCCGAGGCGTTGTAGTCGTCGACCTTCAGGAGAATGAGCCGGTCGTGCTCATTCATCTCCTTCAGACCCTCGGCAATGACCCTTCCGACCTTCTGTTCCTGAGCGGCGGCAGTTTCGTAGTGGGGATAGAGGTCGTCCCAGCCAATCGCTTCACGGAAGCTCGCCAGGGCCTCACCGGTCAACTCGTGCAAGGTGTACCGGACTCGGACGGGCTTCGTTCGATCGAGCCGCTCGTCCAGGCTGTTCTGAGTGGCTTCGCGCGCCAAGACCTCCACATCGGCCTCGAAGGCAAATGCGGCAGCATTTCCGAAGTCCCGTCCACCGTCGGCGTACGCGGGACGGTGGTACCAGGAAATCGGCCGGGTGGAAACGGCGTCCGTCGTACGAGTGTGGATCGTCCCGGGGTCGGTCCCGATGGCAGCCGCGATGGCGCGCATCGTCTCCTCGCGAGGGACGGCTCGGCCCGTGATCCATGCCGAGACAGCAGCCCGCGTCAGCCCGACCCTCTCGGCAAGCTCGGCCTGACTGATGCCCAGCCGCCTCAACTGGCGGGCGAGCCAAGGCCCGAAGTCTTCTCCACCGTCCACCCGTGACCACTCCTCAGCCGGTACCGGCAACAACAAGTCGAGACAACCCTATCAGGGGATTTGACACGAGAATCTTTGTAAACCAGCAGTTGACACCCCACCCCGCATCACCGAACCATATTCTCGCCAATCCAATTGCCCGAATAAGGGACCCATGTCCACATTTGATACGTCCCGAGCCTCATTCGCCGACGCCACCCCGCCCGACCGAACAACCGGATGATCGAATTCCACTTCAATGCTGAACGCCACAGGCGATTCACCTGGTCCCTTTTTTACCCGATTCCTTCCTCACGCACCGAGAGGCGCTTGCGAAACAGCCGCTCACATGCCTAACGTTGTGTCAGTTCTACCCAGCGCTTTGGGTCACACCCGCCGCGTGGGGTTACGTGGCATACCCTCTCACCCCTGGGCTGGCCCAACACTTCCCTGACCGGAATTCCGCAATACGCAGACACCTGCGGCCGGAAAAAAATCGCTTCGCTGCCACCTCTTGCGACACGACGCCATTTCCCCTACGGTCGAAATTCGCGACAGCCCCACCTGTCACTCGATGAACATGCCCCAATACGGGTGTGTGCACTTCCAGGAACAGAGCGCCATGCATTTATCCGAGCGCATTATTTCGACAGAAAGTAGGGCCAGTCGTGGCTGATGATTCCGAGCTGGAGAAGATGCGCCGATTCGTCGCCCAGTACGAATCCTGCGAGGACCCGGACCTGGAGTTCGAATTTCTCGAACAGAGCGGTACCACGTTCGAGACCGTCAGACGCTATCGCCAGCTCATCGCGGCGGCCGACCTTCGTTCCCTTGCGGCCACCCGGGCTGCACGTAAGGGCATTCGGGCGGCGCGGAGCCGTGGTCGGCGCAACCGCCCCACGCCGGTAGCCCCTCCCGGGCATCCGCGGAACCGCCGCCGCCGTCCCCGCGTCACCGTGGTCATCACGGTGCGCATCGTGGTCGAGCGGTCGTAACCCGACATACTGTCAGACTTCCCGGCTATCGTTTACGTGAGTTGCCGGCCACGCCCGAGGCCGTGGCCGGCACTTCGGCTTTCTCCAGCGTCTCGTCAGAAGCCATAGAAATGGAAAATTCGTGAGCTACCCCGGTCCGGCGGACGCCGCAAACACTTCCCTCGTGATCAAGAAGATCATCGAGCAGTCGACACGTGTTCTGGAGACCTACCGCGTGGATCCTGGACTCGTCCAGGAACACGCGAACGGCGAGCGCCGGATCACTCAGGGCGGCTATGGAGACCGACAACTTTTCGAGTTGGTTCAGAACGCCGCCGACGAGATCGCAAATAAGCCCGGCGGGAAAGTTCACGTTGTTCTGACGAATTCACATCTCTATTGCGCGAACGAGGGAACAGAGGTCACCCCCGAAGGCGCGGAGACCATTCTCCGGATGAGCGTCTCAAAGAAGAGAGGCGGCCAGATCGGGCGATTCGGCGTGGGCGTGAAATCCGTTCTTGCTGTTACTGACACCCCCCAGTTCTTCAGCAGGTCAGGAAGTTTTGGCTTCGACCGGGAATGGGCGCATTCGGAAATCAGCAGAGTCACCGGAGCTGCTCCTGACGGTGATCACGAGACACCCGTACTGCGCATGGCCCGCCCCCTCGACGCCGCCGGGGAGAGAGCGGCCGACCCTGTGCTCGACGATCTCCTCGGCTGGGCCACAACCGTGGTACGACTCCCGCTGGTCGACGGTGCCGCGGAGCGGCTGGCCCGGGACATGCACCAGGAGAAGGACAGCGAACGGCGAGAGTTCCCCGCACGCTTCCAGCTCTTCTCCCACCACGTGGGCACAGTGGTCCTGGAAGATCGCCGTCCGATGCCGCCGGTGCGTCGTGAGATCACAGTTGAGCACGAAGGCTTCAGTCACACCATCCACGAGGAGCGGACCGGACAGCGCCCCACGCGGAGCGAATGGACCGTTTTCACCAAGCCCCACCGCCCGACCGAACTCGCACGAGCCAGTGCCGGCGAGATGCACGACCGCGGGACGATCGACATCGCCTGGGCCGTGCCGACATACAAGGGCGACGAGGTGCTCAACGCGCAGCGTGGGCGGGGAGAGTTCTGGTCGTTCTTCCCGACCAAGTACCCCATGACGTTGAGCGGTGCGCTCAACGGCGCGTGGAAGACCAATGAGGACCGTCAGAACCTCCTCGACGCCAGCCCGTTCAACCAGGAGATCATTCAGGTCGCGGCCCGGCTCGTCGTGGACTCCCTGCCGCACCTCGCCCCGGCACAGGACCCGGGCGCCTACCTCCCCCTTCTGCCCGGTCGTCCTCGGGAGTCGGAAACCCTGAACTGGGCGGACCAGTATCTGACCGAGCAGATCTGGCAGATGGCTGCCCAGCGTCCCTCCCTCCCCGATCAGGACGGCACGCTCAGGGTTCCTCATGAGCTCAAGCTGCACCCGGACAAGGGCAAGCAGGGGAAGATCAAGGTCGAGTGGCTCCGGATGTGGAACGCGTACCCGGGCCGCCCCTCCGATTGGGTCCATCCTTCGGTCGAGGCGGCGGAGATCCGTTCCGGCAAGGTGGAACACATCCTCAAGGCAGCCAAGCGGGAGCGCACGTCGGTCCGTGAGTGGCTGGAGGCACTGGTCTCCGACGGCAGTGCGGACGGTTCGGCCGTGGCGATCCGCATCCTGGCGGAGATGATCAAGACGGTTTCCCCCTTCGCGGCCGAGGCCCGCACGGCGAGGATCGTCCTCACCGAGTCACACGGAATGGTCGCCCCCGTCGCCGGCAAGGTTTTCCGCCGCGCGGTGCAGGACGGCCTCAAGGACGACTTGGTGTACGTCGACACAAAGCTCTCCGACGACATGTCTCTGGCGAGCTCGCTGAGTGAGCTCGGGATCCGGGTTGCTGATGCCCGCGGCCGCTTCGTCGGGGTTCTCGACCAGGGGTTCGACAACTATTCCCCGCAGGACTGGACCCGTTTCTGGGAACTCTTCCACAGTGCCGGTGGCAGCCATGTCACGACCGAGGTTCGCTCTCGTGTCGGGGCGCCCATGGAGACACTGTTCGTTCGCACCGTGGACGGCCGCTTTCACCGGATGAAGGACTGCATGCTCCCGGGCCCGGTGGTACCCGGCGACGGTTCGCGGGACCCGAGCATCGCCGTGGACATGAAGTTCCACTCCGACGACACCGTGGTGTTCCGGGAGTTCGGGTTGCGCGATCGGCCCAGCGGTGGCCATCGTCCGGACAACGAGCCCTGGTTCGACGAGTACCGGACCGCGGTCTACGAGGGGTACTGCAAGTCCCTGCCGAGCAATGCAACCAGGCCTCAGCAGCATCGCCTCAAAATCGACGGGGCGGCGGTCGGCGGTCCTCTTCACCTCCTCCCCAAGCTCACGGACGAAGGGAAGGCCGCATTCGTCAAGGCACTGTCCGACGACAGTGTGATCGATACCTGGACCCGCCAGTTCGGCGCCCAGGCGGCCACGCGTGCCGCAGTGGCGTCGCCGATTCGCTGGATGCTGCACCGTCACGGGCGGGTCTTCACCGCCAAGGGCGTCGTACGACTCGGAGAGGCGGTGGGCCCACAGCTCCGCGGATACAGCGACGTCCTCCCGGTGGCGGACATCAGTCCGGAGAAAGCCCGCAAACTCCACCTGCCCGTCACGGTGGACGAGGTACCCGAGCGCCAGTGGGACCGGCTCCTGGCCCAGCTCCTGGAGAGCGAGGACGACACTTTCGTCGGCCGGACCTACGTGATGTTGACCCGTCTGGAAGTGCCCTTCCCCGAGGACTCTCTGACCCGATGCCGTGTCGGGGCCGCCTGGGACACGCGGGAGGACGGCGAGATCGCGGTCGCTGCCTCCTCCGAGGAATATCAGGCGCTTCGCGCCGAGCAATTGCCCGCCCTCCTGGCCGGCAGCCCGGAAGACGCGGAACTGATGGTCAAGACGTGGGGCATGTTGCGCTACGCCGATGTGATCAGCAAGGAGACGCGGCACGTCGCCCCCGGCGAACCGACACCCCTCCGGGACGAATTCCCCACCTTGCGCCAGCGGCTCGGCAACGTGATCAACAACTACAGCCTGCTGCCCTGTTCGGAGCTGGAAGAGGTCCTGCGTACTCCGAACGGGACCAGGGTGACCCCGCTGGCCAGTGCTCTGCAGGGCACAACGGTGCTCGTCCTGGAGCCGAAGACGCCGCTGGACGCCCTGATGGCAGCGGACAAGGAACTCCGTTGGGGCCTGGGCGAACCGGGCTGCCGTGCGGTACTGGACGCGCACCGTCGTCAGGAACAGGACCAACGGCTGCAAGAGGCTCTCCGACAGGTCCGCGAGTCGCGGACCGTCGTGGAAAAGCTGGAACGTCTGATAGGAGCCGATGCTCTGCGTGGCGGACTCCCGGACGGCTTGCTGGAGAGTGAACGGGCGGATCTCGGGGGTACGGAGCCGTCGGCTCAGCGCATCGCGCAGATGGCGTTCAACGCTCACGGCGACGGAGTTCTGCAGGTTCACGTGCGGGATCTGACCGCCGCATATCCCAGTCACGCGCCGTCGTCGTTCACCGGGGCGACTCCCGCGGTCAGGTTCGTGGCCGACCTGGGGTTCCCCGATTCCTTCGCGGGTGTCCGCGCCCCGTCGCTGGAGCCGCGTATCGACGTGGACGGGCCGTCCGAGTTCCCCCGTCTTCACGACTACCAGGAACGTCTGGCGACGAACGTCTTCGCGATGCTGGACCGACTCGCTCCCCAGCGCGGAATGCTCTCCCTGCCCACAGGCGCGGGCAAGACACGAGTGGCAGCCGAAGCGGTCATTCGATGGGTCAAGCAGAACGGAAAACTCAACGGGCCGATCCTGTGGATCGCACAGTCCGAGGAGCTCTGCGAGCAGGCGGTCCAGAGCTGGAAGTTCGTGTGGGCGAAGGTGGGAGCCGAGAGCCCTCTCGCCATCAGCCGTCTCTGGTCCACGAACGAGGCGGGGCCGGTGAGCGACCGACCGCACCTGGTCGTCGCCACGGATGCCAAGTTGCGGATCTGCCTGGGGACCGACGCCTACGCATGGCTCCGCTCCGCCGCTCTCGTCATCGTGGATGAAGCGCACATGGCCATCGCTCCGCAGTACACGGAGATCCTCAGCGAACTCGGGCTCACACATTCACGCACCGACCGACATCTGCTCGGGCTGACGGCCACACCATTTCGAAACACCAACGCCGAGGAGACCCACCGGCTGGTCCAGCGCTTCGGCGGTCGACGCCTCGACGAAGGCATCTTCGCCTCGGGGGACGCCTACGCCGAGTTGCAGGACCTGGGGATGCTGGCACATGTCACACACAAAGAGCTGACCGGTGGCACCATCGAGCTGACCAGCGACGAGAAGCAGCGCGCCGATCAGCTCAGCGTTCTGTCGAAAGCCGCCGAGCAACGCCTGGCGGACGATCACGACCGCAATCGTCGCATCATCGACGAGATCACCGACATGCCCACGGACTGGCCTGTGCTGGTTTTCGCCACCTCGGTCAGCCATGCGAAGTTCCTGTCCGCGAAGCTCAACGACCGTGGCATTACGGCCGCTGCCGTCGATTCGGCGACGTCCACCAGCGAACGTCGGCGCCGTATCGACTCCTTCCGCCGAGGACAGACCCGGGTGCTCACGAACTACGGCGTCCTCACTCAAGGATTCGACGCGCCGGCCACTCGGGCCGTCGTGGTGGCTCGGCCCACCTACAGCCCCAACATCTACCAGCAGATGATCGGCCGTGGCCTGCGCGGTCCGCGCAACGGTGGCAAGGACAGCTGCCTGATCCTCAACGTCCGGGACAACATCACCAACTACGGAAAGGCTTTGGCCTTCACCCAGTTCGAACACCTGTGGGGTGCCAAGTGACCAGCATGTACACCGACAGCCCCGCTCTCACCCCGGAGCAACAGGCCGTCGTGGACCAGCCCTGGGACGCCCGAGTCCTGGTGACCGCCGGTGCCGGAGCCGGCAAGACTCACACGCTGGTCCGCAGGCTCGACGTGCTCATGGGCGACGACGAAGAGGCCCTGGAAGCGGGCGAGATCCTCGTCCTCAGCTTCTCCCGGGCAGCAGTCCGTGAGCTGCGTGAGCGGATCGCCCTGCACGCCAAGGAGGCCCGGCGAGTTCGCGCCCAGACCTTCGACTCCTGGGCGTACACGCTCCTGACCAGTGCCTATCCGGACGAGGAGTGGAGCCGTTACTCCTTCGAAGAGCGCATCCGTGAAGCGACCGAGGCCATCGTTCGGGGGGCCGTCGAAAGCAGTGAGATCGGCGCCCCCGCCCACGTGGTGATCGACGAGGTCCAGGATCTTGTCGGCGATCGCAGAGACATGGTCGAGACACTGTTGGACCACTTCCAGGACGGTTGTGGGTTCACGGTCGTCGGTGACGGCGCCCAAGCGATTTTCGGCTTCCAGGTGTCCGACCCCGACGCCAGGGCGGCGGAAACCAACTACTTTTTCGACTGGCTGCGCAACTCCTACGCCGACGACCTGGTCGAACTGCACCTGCCGGCCAACTTCCGAGCCAATACGGAAGAGGCCCGCACCGCACTGTCCCTGGGGCCCACGCTCCAGCGGTTGTCTTCCGACACGGTCGAGTCGGACACCGTCGGTGAGACGGCCCACCGGGAGCTGAGGGAGCGCCTCCTCGGCTGCCTCGCGTTCGGGAATCTCGACGATCAGTTCACGCTTGGCTCCCTCCGAGATTTTCCGGGGACCTGCGCCATTCTCTGTCGGGACAACCGGCAGGCATTGGTCCTGTCCGAGTCGCTGTTCCACCAGGGTGTCCACCACCGCATGCAGCGGTCCCTCCAGGACCATCCGGTTCCCTCCTGGGTTGCCGAGCTGTTGCGTCGTACGGGATCGGCCACTCTGAACGAGGACCGTTTTCGGGACATCCTCTCCGAAGCCGATCGGCCCCCGTCCGCTGATCCGGCCCGACTCTGGCGCTCCCTGCGCGGCGCCGCACACGCGCCGCGCGGACTGCTGGACGTGGCCGCTGTACGACGGCTCGTCGCGGACGGGCGATTCCCGGACGACTTGACGGCCTCGGAACCGGCACCGTTGGTGGTGTCCACAGTGCACCGTGCCAAGGGGCTCGAATTCGACCGGGTGATCGTCGTCGAGCCACCGACCATGGCCGAGCTCCGCAAGCAGCACACGCACGTGGACGCGGCGGCCGAAGCCCGGGCCCTGTACGTCGCGATGACCCGTCCCCGGGACGACCTGTTCCGTATCCCCGCCCCCCAGACGGCGCAGATTCGCCGGGATCGCGCTATCAACCGCTGGTATGTGGGTGGTTGGGAGTCGTACATCCGAGACGGCATCGAGGCGACCGGTCAGGACATCTCCCGCGAGCACCCGCCGGGAACGGACGGGTTCGAGCAGGAGGCGTCGTCCGTCCAGAACTATCTGATCTCGTCCGTCCGCTCCGGGGACGAACTGACCCTTCGGCTCCAGCACGAGATGCCGATGGCCGCCGACCAGAGTCCTCCGTACACCGTCTTCCACGACGACCGGCCCGTGGGTGTCGTATCGGAGAGCTTCCGGCAGGCCCTCCACACATCCTTGAAAATCAGCAAGAGCTGGAACATCAGCTGGCCGTTGGAAATAAGGGGGTTCAGGGTGGACACGCTCGAGAGCGTCGCAGGAAGCAAGGCTTCCGGCGCTCGCGCAGGACTCGGCGACCACGGAATTTGGGTCGTCCCCCGTATGTCCGGGCTTGGTCGATACAGGCGGGGCAAGTACCCGCAGGAGGGTCGCAACTCATGAGGAACGGCGACAACAGGCACGCCGCTCACTACGCGGTGCGCGAGGGGCTCGTCGCACAGCTCCGGCGAGACCTGCTCGGCCCCGGTTCCGTGGACGAGATTCTGAAACAGGACCCTCCGATCACGACCTATCCGATCGGCGTGCTGTTCCCCAGAGCAGCGAGCACATCGGCGGAGGAGGAACTCGCCGCAGAGAACGCGGAGAACGACGGCCTGGACGACGCGCCCGTACTGAAACGGAGGGATATCGACGACACGGCGCCCGATTTGGGAGTCTCACTGGCCAACGACCGTCGGCCATCGTCCATGGGGCTCACGTTCGCCGTCGACCCTGCGGTCTCGTCGAGAGTCGTCGTCAGCACAGAGGCCGCCGTCTACGAACCCGTGGATGCCGCCGGGCGACCCGTCGCAGCCAAACGTGCCGAAATCCGGAGTACCTCCGAACAGTCCGAACACTGGCGCCGCCGCCCGCTGACGTTCCCGCCGGTCACGATCGACGTGACTCGGCCGGGGATGCAGCCGTCGGAGATCCTCGCCGACGGCGTGGAGCTCCGAGCCCTCGTCCGCCGGCCCTCCGGGCCGAGTGGGACCGTCACCGTCACCATCACACTCATCAACGACAAGCGGATCAGCGAACGCGAGTTGCAGGACGCCTTCTGCCTGTACCAGCCTCGCCTTACCGTGACGACGCCTGCCGGCGCGCGCGCATTCGTGGAGCGGCCCGCCACTCTGGGTGCTGTCGATGCCGAACAGGCGGCCGGCAGGCTGCTCCATCGGCATGCTCCGACCTTCGCGGTGGGACACGGCTGCGCGGCGGACTGGGACTGGTTTCCGCCCCCGATCGGCGCACCGAACACGGCGCGTGCCGCTGTCTCCGAGGTCAGGACCGAATTCGTTCCCGCTCACGAGGTGCTGTTGACCGACTCCAATCCGGAGATCGACGACTCGGCTCTCACCATGCACGGCCTGGCCACTCGGACACCGGCGGAGGTGCTCGCAGCGCTCAACGGACTGGTCACCGGATACGAGGAATGGATAGGCCGCAAGCAGACCGAGGCTGCGGCACTCACCGGCACCACATTCGAGTCCCCGGCCCTGGAACAGATCAAACTGTGCGGCACGGCTCTGGAACGCATGCGCCGCGGTATCCACGTGCTGCAGAGCCGGTCGGAAGCCATGGAAGCGTTCCAGCTCGCCAATGAGGCCATGGCTCAGCAGCGGGCGCGGAGTTCATGGGTGAAGGACGGGCGTACGAAACCCCTCGACCTGGGTGGTGGCCGTTGGAGGCCGTTCCAGATCTCCTTCATGCTGCTCTGCCTCGAAGGAATCGTCGACCCCGACCACAAGGATCGCAATGTCGCCGACCTGCTCTGGTTCCCGACCGGCGGCGGCAAGACCGAGGCGTACCTCGGTCTGATCGCCTTCACCACCTTCCTGCGCCGCATGCGGCACAAGGCACAGGGCGCCGGCGTGACCGTCCTCATGCGCTACACCCTGCGGCTGCTCACGCTGCAGCAGTTCGAGCGAGCCGCCATCCTGATCTGCGCCATGGAAAGGATGCGCCTGGCCGACGAGCAGAAGCTGGGCACAGAGCCGATCTCCATTGGCATGTGGGTAGGCCAATCGGCGACTCCGAACACGCTGAAGGTCGCCCAAGAGAGCCTCTACGAGCTGCGTAAGGAGAAGTCTCTCCAAGAGAAGAACCCGGTCCAGCTGCATGCGTGCCCGTGGTGCGGCACCCACCTTGACGCCCATCAGTACGAGGTGGACGCGGAAGCCCTGCGCATGCACGTCCGTTGCCCCGACGCGTCCTGTGACTTCCACGGTGGGCTGCCCGTCCATCTGGTCGACGAATCCGTCTACGACGCCCGGCCCACCCTGGTGATCGCCACGGTCGACAAGTTCGCCTCCATGCCGTGGCGCGAGCAGACCGCCGCGCTCTTCAATCGGGACCGCTCGGACGGCACCCCGCCGCCCGAACTCATCGTGCAGGACGAGCTCCACCTCATCTCCGGCCCGCTCGGCACTCTCACCGGTCTGTACGAGACAGCGGTGGATGTCCTGGCAGACCGACCCAAGGTGATCGCCTCGACCGCGACGATCCGACGAGCCTCGGACCAGGGAAAGGCGCTGTTCGACCGGGAGGTCTCCCAGTTCCCGCCCGCAGGACTCGACTCCCGTGACTCGTGGTTCGCCGTGGAGACCCCCCGCGAGGAAAAGGCGAGTCGCCAGTACATCGGCCTGCTCACGCCGAGCACGAGTCAGTCGACGCTGCTCATCCGTACGTACGCGACCCTGCTTCACCAGGCGATGCGCTCCGACACGTCGCAGGAGGTGCGCGACGCCTACTGGACCCTCGTCGGATACTTCAACAGCCTGCGGCTGCTCGCCGCAGCCGAACTCCAGGTCCACGACGACGTCGAGGCGTACTTGGAGTATCTGGCCGAACGGGACGGCGTCCCGAAGCGGGAAATCCTGCACCAGACCGAGCTGACCAGTCGGGCCAACTCCAGCGAAATCCCGACCCGTCTCAAGCAGATCGAACGGAAGCTGCCCCACGAGGAGACAGTGGATGTCCTGCTCGCCACGAACATGATCTCCGTGGGGGTGGACGTGGACCGACTGGGGCTCATGGCCGTCATGGGCCAGCCCCAGACCACCGCCGAGTACATCCAGGCAACCAGTCGAGTCGGGCGAAGCCACCCGGGTCTCGTCGCGGTCATGCTCAACTCTTCCCGTTCCAGGGACCGTTCGCATTACGAGAATTTCCTCCATTTCCACTCGGCCCTCTACCGGGAGGTCGAGTCGACAAGTGTCACCCCCTTCTCCGCACGCTCGCGAGACCGTGGTCTGCACGCCGTCGTCGTAGCGCTCGCCCGCATTCTGATCCCCGCCGCCCGCCCGAACCACGGGGCCGGACGGATCGACGAGTTCCGCGACGAAATCCACCAGATCATCAAGCCCGTACTGCTCAGTCGAGTCGCCGAGATCGACAAGGACGAGTACAAGGCAACCTCTGACGCCTTCGACGAATTCGTCGACTGGTGGTCGGGCGAGGCCGAGGCACACGGCGGTCTCTTCTACGAACCCAAGCGGGGCACCAAGACCCCAGCCCTGCTCAGCCCCTTCGACGACGAGTCGAACACCGACGCCTGGGCGACTCTTTGGAGCCTGCGCGACGTCGACGCCGAGTCCGCTCTCTTCATGGAGGCATCCCGATGACCCCTCCCCCACCCCGGCGGCGCCGCAGCGGCGGAGCCCCCGAGCGCAGCTTCCCACGACGCGGTGCGGTGCGTCGGTCGCAGATGATCACGACCTACGGTGTCGGCTCATTGATCGCTGTGGACAGCGAGTCGTTCATAGTGTCCGGAACAGACTCGTGGAACATCAGCGAGGCCCCGACGATCTACGAGCACCGGTTGGCTCACGTCCTCGGGGTGAAGTCCTTCCGGCTTCCCCCCGCATCCGACGACACGAGCAAGGACGGCGTCCGGGTCCGTCGTTTCCCTCTGTGGCACTCGTGTCCGAACTGCAACGCCCTGCAGCACGTCCGCGGCTTCAACTCTCCGCCGGGAAAGAACGAATGTGGCGACTGCCAGGAGGAGCTTGTCCCCTCCCGCTTTGTGATGGCCTGCGCCAAGGGGCACATCGACGACTTCCCGTACTGGAAGTGGGCACACCGCAACAACCGGCAGGACGGCGAGTCCGGGCGCTGTGGCGGCGAGATGCGACTGCGCACCAGCGGAAAGACAGCCTCTCTGCGCTCCATCCTGATCTCCTGCACCTGCGGCATCCCCGAGGTCTCCATGGAGGGCGCCTTCCGGAGAAGCGCCCTGCCGAATCTCAAGGTGCGCTGCGACGGCAAGCGTCCTTGGCTGAAGGACGCACCTGTGCAGTCCTGCTCCGAAGCGCCACGAACCCTCCAGCGCGGTTCATCCGTGGCATGGCAACCGATCGTCAAGTCGGCTCTCTCCATTCCGCCTTACAGCGACGGTACGGCGGCCCGACTCACAGAGCACTGGGACACTCTCCGCAGTCTCAGCCGGCCCGAAATCGAGATCTACCTGAAGCTTCTGACTGTCAGGGACAGCGGTGCCGAGATCTCCATCGACACGGTCATGGCCCTGTTGGAGGCCGAAAACCAGGAGGATGCCGGGGCCGACGAGGAGCAGATCAAGGACAGCGCCTATCTCGCACTGCGCAAGCAGGAGTACGAACGCCTCAGCGTCGGCAACCTCGAACGCGACCAGAACCGCGAAGAGCAGTTCGTCTGCGAGCCACCGACGTCCGACGCCAGTGATCTGCTCCCGTACGGCCTGACACGTCCCATGCTGGTCAAGCGGTTGCGCGAGGTCCGTGCGCTCAAGGCCTTCTCCCGAGTGGACACCCCGGACACCAACGCGGATGTCCACGAAGCTCAGCTGTCACTCACCCACCTCGACTGGCTCCCCGCTATGGAAGTTCAGGGCGAGGGCGTCTTCCTCAGGCTCGACGAGGCAAGGATCGATGCCTGGGCCCGGAGCGCCGCAGTCGCCGCCAGGGCGGATCGGATACACAGGAACCACCTGCGCCAGCTCCGGGAACGTGCCACCGATCCCAAGGCAGTGCCCGAGTCGCCGGCCACTCCGCGCATGGTGTTGCTGCACACCCTGGCACATGTGCTCATAAACGAGTGGAGTCTTGACGGCGGATATCCGGCCGCGTCCCTGCGGGAGCGTCTGTACGCCGACGACACCATGGCCGGCCTGCTCATATACACCGCGACAAGCGACTCGGCGGGCAGCCTCGGCGGGGTCGTCGCCCAAGGCGACCCCGCACGTCTGGCCAAGGCTCTGCGTTCCGCGTTGCACCGCGCGGAGTGGTGCTCGGCGGATCCGCTCTGCATCGAGTCCGAGGCGAGTGGTGCGGGCAGCATCAACCTCGCGGCCTGCCACGCATGCGTCCTGCTGCCCGAGACGAGTTGTGAACAGAACAACGGCCTGCTGGACCGGGCACTGCTGATCGGAACGCCCGAGGATCCGTCCATAGGCTTCTTCAGCGCAGTTTTGAGCCTGTGACGGCATTACTGTCAGGCTTCTTCCAGTTCGGCCTCGAAGTGCATTTGGGCCCGGTCGAGGGCCTCGTCCGGGTCGCAGCCGTGGGCTCGTAGCCAGTGGAGGAGGTCGACAACCAAGTCGATCGTCGCCTCCTCCGCCACTGCCACTCCCAGCGAACCTCTTGAGGCACCTGCGGGATGCGTTGCCCCGCAGCAGAGGACCAGGAGCGCCTCGGCTCTCATCACACGGCAGCCGCCTGTGTGACCCGTCGATGTAGTGAGGTCCGTGGGCAGCTCACACCACGTCACCTTCGAATCGGCTCGCAGGATGACGCCCCAGCGATCCGTGATCGCATCAACGATGGCCATGCCCCTGCCCGACTCATCGCCATCCGTAGCGGCGAGCAACGTGGGCAGTGCGCGCGCGTCCGGGTCGCGGACTTCGATGCGGAGGCGCGTGCCGGCCATGGAGACGGCGAGCGTCGTCGGCGTACCCGGGCCGACATGCGTGAGGACGTTGGTGACCAGCTCGGTCACGCAGAGCTGGGCGGCGTCCGTCAGTTCGGGAAGCCCCCAGAGCTTGAGGTGCAGAGCCATCACACGTCGCAGGCCGGCGACCTCTTCAGCCTCCGCAAGGAAGGGTAGGTCCCACGCCTTCCTCGGAACCTCGCACTGACATTCATCCATGCCGACAGCCCTCACTTTCATGAGTGTGACGATTGCGTGGTGCAGCGAGCCTCACACACAGAGTGACAGTGAAACTCTCAATATGGAACTCTCATTTATGAGCTGCGGGAGCACGCTGCGCCTGCGCGCGCCCCAGGCGTGCGCTGTCTTGCCTGTACCGCTCCGGGCCGTGCACGCTCAGGGAGATCGACACGAAGGGCCATGACCGTGCCAGTTGGACCGACTACCCGCAGGCGCCAACTCGGCGCGGACTTGCGCCGACTGCGTGAGCGCAAGGGACTCTCACTCGAGGAGGCCGGAGCACTCGTCGGCATCTCAAAAGCCACACTGAGCCGGTACGAGACCAAAGGCGGATCGGTCAAGTGGCCTGCGGTGGATGCCCTTTGCCGTGAGTACGGGACCTCGGAGCAGGAGCGTCAGACTCTCGTCACGTTGGCCAAGGAAGCCAAGACTCGTGGGTGGTGGCGCTCGCTCGCCGATCCGATCCCCGAGTCGATGAACCTCATGCTGACCCTTGAGGACGAGGTCATCCGTGAAGACCATTACTCGTGCATGTACGTACCGGGCCTGCTCCAGACGCGCGCATACGCCGAGGCTGTGCATCGCGCTTCCGAGATGCGTTGTACCGAGCAAGAGATCGCGCACATGGTCGACATCCGCATGAAGCGTCAGGAACTTCTGGACCGGGCGGACCCACCGCACATCTGGGCCGTGGTCGACGAGGCGGTCATGCACCGCATGGTCGGTGGGCCCGAAGTCATGCGTGAACAGCTTCGGCACATCCTGGAGCTGACCAAGCGGCCTCACATCACCGTCCAGGTACTGCCCTTCGCCAGTGGTGCGCACGCTGCGGCGGTCGGCAGCTTCGTGATTCTCGGCGGTCAAGAACCTGAACTCGACGTGGTGTACGTGGACATCATCGGTGGCGGGCTCTTCATGGAGAAGCCCGAGGAACTGCAACGCTATAAGTTGGCGTTCGAATACCTACAGGCTCAGGCGCTGGACATTACCGCCTCCGCCGCACTCCTGAGCCGTGCTTCCGAGGAGCTTTGATGGATCACGAAGGCATCCGCTGGATCAAGTCCTCGTACAGCGGGGGAAGCGGAACCGAGTGTGTGGAGACAGCCTCCCTCGCCGAATACACCGCGGTGCGCGATTCGAAGGTGCCCGACGGGGCGCGTATCGCCGTGCGGCACGGCGCGTGGGCGGGGTTCGTTCGTGCTGTGCGGCGCGGGGAGTTGGACGCGGGCTAGCGTCGAGCGGGGCGGACGTGTCTTGGGCTATGTCCGCGTAGCGGCGTTCCGCGTAACGGCGTTGGGTGGGGCAGCCTCGTCAGCCGAGGTCGAGGCGAGGGCCTGAAGCAGGTGGCGCAGCGGGGGGCCGGGCGGTCCCGGTGGTGCGGCCAGTGACGTGATGAGGGCAGGCCCGGCCAGCGGGCGCAGGGCTACCCGCGGGAACTGCGGCAGTCCGGCCACCTCGTAGAAGACCGTCCAGGAGGGGGTGCCTGCCCCGATCGCGGTGAGCGTCTCCTGGAAGTCGGTGAACGGCGGACCCAGGAGCGGTTCGGTCCCCGCTGCGCGGAAGGCGTCGGTGATCAGGTCGTGGAAGGGCGGATTGTTCTGCCGTGGGGCGAGCCTCAGGGGCAGCTCGGCCAGTTGGCCCAGGCGCAGGGCCGGCTCGGACGCCAGTGGGTGGTCGTTGGGCAGGGCTACGTACAGCGGATCGCGCCACATCGGCAGGAGTTCCAGGCCCGGGGCCGCGGGTAGGGCCCGTACAAGCGCGGCGTCCAGTTCACCGGAACGTACCGCCGCCAGGCGGTCGGGGAGGGGCAGGCGCCGCAGTCGGACCTGGAGCTGCGAGGCTGCGGTTGCGAGTTCGTTCAGCAGGCGGTAGATCCGGTCGCCGGGGCCCTGGACGTTGCCCAGCCGCAGGGCTCCGCCCTCGCCTGACACCATGTCGGCGGCCACTTGGCGGGTGCGGTGCGCGGCCGCCAGTACGGCTTGCGCTTCGGGGAGCAGTCGTTCGCCCGCGCCCGACAGTCGCACGTGGCGAGTGGAGCGTACGAACAGGGTGACCCCCAGCTCGCGTTCGAGTCGGCGGATCTGCTGGCTCACCGCCGACTGGACGATGCTGAGGCGCTCGGCGGCGCGGCCGAAGCCGCCCTCCTCGGCGACGGCCACGAAGTACTGCAGTTGCCGCAGTTCCATGCGCTCCTCCGATTCATCACGATCGGTGATTACCGCAGGCGACAACCGCTTCTGGTCCGCTGCTTCTTCCCCGGATGGAATGGAACCCGGCCTCCGGAAAACCGGGGGAAGGGCCGAGAAGACGAATCGGGACGGTGGCAGTGGCATGGGTGACGTGGGTGACGTAGGTGGTACGGAGGGCACAGGGGACGCACTGGTCGTGCGGGCGGAGGAGGCCGAGTACGTGCCGTTGCCGCATGGCGGGGGCTTCCGGTTGCTGGCCGACGCCGGCGGGACCGGGGGCGCGCTGGGTGCCAACCGGCTCGCCCTGGGCATGGGGGCCGACGGTGCGAGGCCGCACTACCACGCGCTGTCCTCAGAGCTGTTCTACGTGCTCGACGGCACGATGGAGTTCTTCCTGAACGGCGAGATGACGACCGTGGGGCAGGGCGGGCTGGTCGTCGTCCCGCCCGGGGTGCCCCACGCTTTCGGTGCCGCTCCCGGCTCGACCGCTGATCTGCTCGCGGTCCTGACACCAGGCGTCGACCGCTTCGGTTACTTCCGCGCCTTGGGCCGTATTCAGCATGGCCTGGACTCTTTCGACAGCCTCCTGCCCGAGCAGGACCGCTACGACGTGCATTTCCTCGATGCCTCGGCCTGGCGGTCCGTACGGGTCGGCTGACGGGCTGCCAGGCTGACGGACCGCCGGACCGCCGGGCCGCCAGGCCGCCGCTGTGAGTGGCCGTCCGGCTCTGCGGGAGAGGCTAGGCGTGGTCCGGTCCGGGCGCCCGGGTGGTGGTGGAGCGGGTCAGGAACGCGGTCAGGGTCGCGTGGAGGGCCCGGGGGTTGTCCAGGTGTACGTCGTGGGCCGCGTCCGGGATGACCTCGGTGCGGGTGGACAGCGGGCGGCGGGCTCGCATTTCCTCGGCCTCCGCCCGCGGCATCCAGCCCTGCGCGCCCCGGACGACCAGCGTGGGACAGCGGATTCCGTCCCACTCCGCCCAGAAGTCGCGTTCCGCGTTCTCCGCCACCGTGGCCACCATGACGTCACGGTCCACGCGCGGGTGCCAGCCGTCGGGGCGTTCCTCCAGGCCCGCCGCCCACGCCCTGCCCGCCGCACCGCCACCGAAGAACTCGGCCGCGGCGGAACGGGACGGGAAAGGGACCGGCCAGGAGGCCAGCCAGTCGGCGATGGTCGCGGGGAGGCCGGGGTCCGGGCCCTTCGGGCCTGCCTCGATCAGGGTCAGGGACGCGACCCTGTCGGGGTGCGCCGCCGCCGTCAGCATCGCCGTGTGGCCGCCCATGGACTGGCCGACCAGGGACACCGGGCCCAGGGACAGGCCGTCGATCACCGCGAGCACGTCGCGTACGTACGACGCCCTGGAGACCGAGGGCGGGCGGCGGGTGCTCGTGCCGTGGCCCCGGGCGTCGTACGCGATCACGTGGTGCGTCGGGGCGAGGAGTTCCGCCAGCGCGTCCCATTCCGCCGCGTGGCCGGCCAGGCCGTGGAGGAGGAGTACCGGTGGACGGCCGCGGCCCCGGCCCTCGTGGTCGCGGCAGGTCAGGTGTACGTCGCCGCGCACGCCGTCCCGTACGCCGTGTCCCGCGTCGGCCGCCGGGCTCACCACGGTTCGTATCCGCATGGGAAACAAGGTACCGAAGGTCTCGCGCCCGACCCTCGGTCATAAACCGCCGGGGTGGGGAGGGGAGAGAGGGCGTGACGCAGCACGGGGCACAGCAGCGGGGTTTCGGACGGCCCGTCAGGACCGGCGTTCCTGCCGTCGCGTACCGCCGTCGATGCTTGCGGTTCGTCCTCCTGGGGTATGTATCGGGCTATTCGGGTGGATTAGGTGCTCAACGCGCCTTCTTCGGTGCGAGATGGGGAGATCCTCATAGTCCGTACGTACATCACGAAAGGGACCTCCATGCGTATCCGCACCGCGCTCGCCGCCTCCGCCTTCGCCGCCTCTGTCCTGCTGGGCAGCGCCGGCACGGCGCTCGCCTGCGACGGCGAGAACGGCCCCGAGGGACGCCACTACTCCGACGAGTACAACGGCCGCCACCACTCCGACGACCACGGCGACAAGGGCCGCCACCACGCCAAGGGCAAGGAGGGTGGCTACGCCGAGTACTGCAACATCGGTGGCGAGAACGGAGTCACCCACGCCCGCCTCATGGGCTTCAAGGAGCACAGCAAGAGCAAGTACAACGGCCACCACAACGGCCACGACAACGGCCACGACAACGGCCACGACGGGGACTACAAGCACCACGGCAAGTACGACACCTACTGCGTCTCCTCCCACAGCTGACAGCTCCGCGCTGCCGTACCACCAGAACGGCCCCGCCCCCGCGGCTTGTCCGCGGGCGCGGGGCCGCTCCCGTGAGCGCCTGCCCGGACAGCGGGCGGCGGGCGGCGGGCGGCCGGCGGGCGGCACCCAGCCCACCGCCTACTTCGGAATCCACGGCATCAGCGACTCCGTCCTCACCATCGCGCAAGGACGGTCATC